>JAQYVG010000019.1 GCA_030145595.1 Desulfobacterales bacterium
ATACACTCCACCGCACTCTCCACCGTTCCGTGCCCGGTGATAATAATCACCGGAACATCGGGGTAGCGCTCACCAACCACCTCCAGCACTTCAAGGGCTCCCATGACCGGCATCTTCAGGTCACAAAGAATGACGTTGGCAGCTTGGCGATCCAGCAATTCCAGGGCGTCCCGGCCGTCTGCGGCGGTCAACACCTGGAACCCCTCAGGGTTGAGGATACGGCTACAACCGTCCCGGATCACTTTTTCATCGTCTACCACCAAGACAGTTGCTTGTGCAGACATATACGCTCCTTTTTTGCCCGGCTGAGAAGGAACCGCAGCCTTCGACCCTATACGAGACCCTGACCGGCCGCCTCGGGAATATCGCCGGGGGCCTCCAGAGGAAGCCTTATGGTAAAGGCGGCGCCACCGCCGTGGGTGCTCTCCACCTCGATACTTCCGTCATGACGTTGAATAACGCCGTAGACCACGGAAAGCCCCAGACCGGTTCCGACACCTACCGGTTTAGTGGTAAAGAACGGTTCAAATATCTTTTCCCTGATTTCTGGCAAGATGCCGGGTCCCGTGTCGGTGAATTTCAAAAGCACCTGTTGCGCTGCCGGGTCCGGTTCACTGCAGATTGTGATGCGTCCTCTCCCCTCCATGGCATCGACAGCGTTGAGCATGAGGTTGGTGAAGACCTGTTCGAGTTCTCCCGGATTGCCTGGAACCTTGGGCAGATCGGTTTCCAGATTCTGAATGACCTCAATATTGTGAAAAAGGGTCCGGTGTTGCAAAAGCTTCACACACTGTCTGATGGTCTCGTTAACATCAAAAATGACCTGCTGGTCCAGTGATTGCCGGCTGAATTCCAGCAATCGAGCAACAATCTGTTTGCAGCGCAGGGTCTGGTTAATGATTTCGTCCAGGTCGCTACGCCACTGTTCGTTACTTTTGACCTCTTTCATCAGTATGTCGGCATAAATAAGCACACCGGCAAGGGGGTTGTTGATTTCATGGGCCACCCCGGCAGCCATGCGTCCCAGGGAGGCAATTTTTTCGGCTTGCACCAGCTGCTTCTGGGCCTCTTCCAACTCTCTTCTCATCCGTTCACTCTCACGCAAGGCCTCCAATTCTCTCTGCATGCGTTCGTGCTCGCGTAAGTCCGAAAAGATGCCGACGCTGCCGATCTCTCGGCCTCTTTCCATTATAGTTGCAGCGGAAAAACTCACCGGTACTTTCTCAGAATTCTTGCCGGTAAAGGAGATACGCGTCGGATTCAATTTTCCTGCAGAACCATAGTCGCTGCTGCGCATCCGCCGCATCATCTCTTGGGCAGTATCGAGATTGTAAAAGCGGCTCAAAGCGTCCGGTTGCCCAACAATCTCCTCGGCGGTGAAACCCAGGATGCGTTCGGCTCCCTCGTTGAAAATCAAGACATCTCCCTTGGTGTCCAGCACAACAATACCGTCCACCGAACTCCGGATGAGGTTGTTAAGGAAGCTGTTGGTCTTGCGGAGTTCACGTTCGATCTCAATCCGTTCGGTAAGGTCGCGGAGGTAGAGGTAGGTGATTCTGCTTTTGCCCACGCGGGATACCGCCATACAGGTTTCGAATTTCTTGTTGGTATCTTGCTGGTTGAAGTCTGACTGGAACGTACTGCAAAAGCGCAGTTGCGGCTGATTCTCCGGGTGAGGCTCGCTCAACAGGTCCGATATCATCTCCTCATGTTGAGATGAAAGGAGTTCGCTCACACCCATACCGACAACATCTTTCTTCGACACTCCGGTGATTTCAGCCATCCGTGAGTTGGTAAATATGATACGATGGTTTTCATCCACCATCAGGATGCCCTCTTGAGTCATCTCTGCCAGCAACTCAATCTTTTTTTCGGCTTCCACGCGGCGACTGATATCGCGAACGGCCTCAAACCCCCCGATGACATTGCCGTCCGGGTCGGTGATGAGAGAAGCATTGACGACCACCGGGATCTCCCGGCCTTGACGATCCCGGACCACCCGCCGGATCCCGGCAACAGGCCGGCGGTGCGCCATGGTCTCTGTCAACACACACGCGTCAGTTTCGCATTGGGGCGTGCAGAGCACCATGGCACAGGCCATGCGGCCGACGACCTCTTCGCGGGTATAACCGGTGAGCTTTTCCATCGGCTCGTTCATATGAGTAATCATCAGATTGGGATCCACGGTAAAAAAGGGCGTGGGAAAATTATCGAGAATACTCGACAGGGTGGCGAGCCGGCCGCGGATCTCGGTCTGAGCCAAAAGATCTGCTTGGATATCCCTGAGGATAATAAGACAGCCGGCCGGATTGCCGGCCTCGTCGTTGACGGGGGCGGCGGTAACCGACCACAACGACCACCCGCCCTGACGATTGCGCAGTCGAACCGGGATGCGGTTCAAGGCTTCCTTGTCTCTAAGACACTGCTCAGCGAAACAGTAATCCTTTTCTATATCGGTTTGCAAAATTTCTGTGCAGAGCGGGGTGTATTTTTCGGGATGCACGATACAGCCAAAGAGGTCTTGGGCGGCAGGGTTCATGAAAACTACCCGTCGCCGGCTGTCGGCCACCAAAACGGGGTCAGGTAATCCAGCAAAGCAACGCGTAAGCGCCTGTAGATCCAGCCCTGCAATGGCCGTCGTGTTCCGCGAAGAGACTGCCGGGGTGTCACCAATATTTGAGTCAGAGTGCATGTTCTTGCCCTTCTTCCAATGCCAACACCATCTGAACCAAGCAGAAAAAATCAACGTAATGCCATGGGTGTAAGATGAAACGCAAAGCGTATCCAATTTGCCAAAAAAGCACAAACTGCCTATATTATAAATTTCAACCTTTTGCAAAAGAAATTAAAATACGGACAATGCCTGCGCATGAATCTTGGGGTTTGGCTTTGTGATGGATGATGAGATTGCCGGATTTTAGTGTCGTACCGTGAATGCTGCCGATCGGATACGAAAGGAATGTTGCAGTTATACAACAACAATGCAACAATACTGCAGCATTTTGCACAAATATAACCTGATTAATGTTTTTGAAGGGCCGCACAGCCTCTGAATCTGCTTTAAAATTACTAATAAATCAGGTGGTTGAATTGGTGCTTAAACAAACCATGTTGCCCTGGCATCATAATTGCATTATTGCAAAGGTGATCATCAATACCAACTTAAATTATGAAAAAATCTATTGAAAATCAGACCCGCATTATTTTGGACAGCATTGCCGACGGTGTTTTTACGGTCGATTTGGACTGGAAGGTCACTTCTTTTAATAAAGCCGCTGAAAAGATAACCGGAATTAAAAAGCAAGAAGCCCTCGGACGGCACTGTTGGGAAGTGTTTAAAGCCAGTATATGTGAACAGCAATGTTCCTTGCGCCAAACGCTCGAATCGGGTCGCCCCATTGTAAATCAATCGATTTACATCCTTAATCCCAAAGGTGATCGAATTCCCATCAGTATCTCAACGGCTATTTTGAATGACCACAACGGTAACATCATCGGGGGGGCAGAGACGTTCCGGGATTTAAGTGTTGTCGAAGAGTTGCGCAAAGAGCTGGCCGGTCAGCATACATTTTTTGATATCATCAGTAAAAACCGGGAGATGCAGCGCCTCTTTGGAATGCTGGAACTGGTATCTGAAAGCGATACCACGGTCCTTTTGGAAGGTGAAAGCGGCACGGGCAAAGAACTTTTTGCCAAAGCAATCCACTCACTGAGTCATCGCAAAAAGGGTCCCATGATTACAGTTAACTGCGGTGCCATACCGGATACGCTCCTTGAGTCCGAACTTTTCGGATACAAGGCGGGAGCTTTTACGGATGCCAAGCGGGATAAACCCGGCCGGTTGGCCCTGGCCGAAAACGGAACCCTCTTTTTAGATGAGATCGGAGATATCTCCCAATTGCTGCAGGTAAGGCTACTGCGTGTGCTCCAGGATCAGGTTTATGAGCCCTTGGGCAGTACAAAATCAGAAAAAGCAAACGTCCGCATCGTGACGGCCACCAACAAAAACCTCGAAGAGCTGGTGCAAAAAGGTTTGTTTCGGGAAGATCTCTATTACAGGATCAATGTTGTCAAACTCATTTTGCCCCCTTTGAGAGAACGAAAAGAAGATATTCCCCTGTTGGTGGAGCATTTTATCCAGAGATTTAACAGCCTGCGAGGTAAGGAAATTCAGGGACCGGCACCTGAAGCAATGAGTGCTCTGATGTCTTACGATTTCCCGGGCAACATTCGGGAATTGGAAAATATCATAGAATATGCCACCGTCGTTTGTAAAAAACACTCGATCGGAATAGAGCACCTGCCCGAGACCCTTCACCGGCATCTCAAAAGCTCAAGAATAACTGCGCCCCCGGAAGAAAACGCCATTGAGTCATCGTTTGACGATATGGAAAAAAGCTTTATTTATGAGGCCCTAAAGAAAAATAATTGGAACCGCACGCTAACTGCCGCCCAAATGGGTATTCATCCCACGACCCTCTGGCGTAAAATTAAGCGTTTTAATCTTAATATTCCTAAACAGAACGGCCGCACCAAGGCTACTTAACCCGAACTCCTCAAGCCTGATTCATATTTTTCACTCTTCAACGTATTCGATATCGTTTGCTTCACACCAGTCGATGACTATTTTTTTCATCGCATTAAAACTGTAAAAGCTTTATCATTAAGGAATACAACCATGCCATTATTTGACTACTTGTGTCTGGGTTGCGAGAAAACCAGTGAAGCTCTCATAATGGGTTCAGCCGATCAACCGCAATGCGAGTCCTGCTGCGGTTAGTCAATAAGGAAAAGGGTTTGATCAGTGAGGCCGCGCAAGACGGTGGCTGACACGCTTCCAAGGAGCCTACTCTTGATGTTTGAAAGACCTCGCTTTCCCATGATGATCGTGCCGTAGCCGCCATGCTGGATCGTCTCCAAAAGGTCGGCGGCCACTTTGCCTTTAGAGCCGATCAGGGTTAGCTCAAAGTCCTCGTCCCAATCTAAAATCTTTCGGATTTCCTCCCATCTCCGCTCCACAGGTCCAGCAAGACCTTCAAGTATGTGGACGAAGGTCAGATCGAAGCTTGGCTTACCGACGAAAAAATGGCATATAAACCTCAATGCCAACAGGGAGGCAGGAGATAGATCAACAGCCACCAAGACTTTAGCCTGACGATCGTTTGAGCCTACAAGACCAACCGCTTTGCCCTGCTCTTTATGTAGCATCCTCGCTCGCCATGGTTCGGTCGGTTTCCGGCCGACAATGATCAGCCCGTATCCGCCGTGGCCCGCTTCGGCACACACTATTTCGTCAAAAGCCCTCTCTGAGACTTTAACCAAGTGATCTAAGCTCCCGGCGGCAAAACGCTTTTGCTGCCATATCTGCCTGGCCTGTTCCACGAAATCGGCTTCGGAACCGCCATAGGGCTGGCTGTATCCTTTGGATTTCAGAAAAAGAACGGTAGCAGAAAAATCAGGGTCCGGCGGGAGCAAGGACTGAACCAGGGTTCGAATCATTTCCAGATCGGCTGCATCTGCAGCAACTAACAGTCCTCTCTCCAGTCCCCGCGTGAGGAGCTTGTGATCCAATTCGGTCCGATCCTGGAGCCATTGCGGCCAACGCGAGCAGATAAGGCCTCGTTCCAAGATGACCCGTTTCAGGCAGTAGTAACAGTTGCGGCAGGCCCTTATCTCATTTTCTCTGTCTGCCTTTTTCACCCAGTCGACATCGGCCACCAAAGGTCTGCCCAAGCCGATTAGGTCGGCTGCTCTTTCTCGAACCAGCTTTTCAGCCAAAGATGGTGTGACGATTCTCCCGGAAATTATGGTTGGCACGTTCACTTCACGAGTCAGTGCTGCTGCGTCTTTACGGAGATAGGCTGGTTTGACCGTAACCTTTTTTATGGGGGGAAGAAAGAGCGAGTTGTGAGTACCGGATGTAGCAGATAAATATGAAATGCCGTGTTTTTCTAAGAGTTTGGCCCAGGCAATTGCTTCCTGGAAATCGATCCCGTCTGGAACCCACTCCCGCAGAAGAAGCCGGAACCCAATTGGGAAGTCTTCCGGCAGCCGGCGCTTAACCTCTTGGAGCACAGCCAACGGAAATGTAACCCGGTCGTTGAAATCAGCACCGGTGCCGCTCGATGTTTTGTGGGTGTAGGCTGACAGAAACTGGGTCAGCAGATAACCACTGGCCCCATGGAGTTCGACCATATCAAAACCGGCATCACGGGCCCTATCTGCAGCCTCGCCGAAGTTTGCAATGACCCGGTCCAGTTCCTCGTTTGTCATACACCGGCGCCAAGTCACGATGTGCTTCAATAGTTCCCTGGTCAAGCCGAAGCGCCGGGCTAGTGGGAAGAAGTTCATGAAGGCTTCCAACGTGTTCAGCTCAAAGGCAGGATGGAGTGCGTCAAAAGGCGATGGCAAAAGCGGCTGGGCTGTTTTGGCCAGCCGGCCAGCGTGGTTTAGTTGGAGGCAGGCCAATGCACCACCCCTTTTGATGGCCTGAGCCAGTCTGGCGAGACCGGGAATGAAATCGTCTCGGTCAACTCGCAAATTATAAATGGAGCTTACACCATCAGGCGATACGGCAGCGTTGGCTACGACCACCATGGCCACGCCGGAGTGGGCCAAACGCGTGTAATGCTCCACTAAAAGTGGGCTGACTTTGCCGTTTAGCTGGGCATAGCCGGTAAAAACTGGTAGCGCTACAAGCCGGTTCTTGAGAGTGCGGGAACCTATCTTAAATGGTGTGAAAATGGTAGATAGTGTCTTAGAAGTCATAACAGAGTATAGACTATGCGGTTATTTTTGTGATTTTTTACCTTATTAGTACTTTTTACCAGATTTCTGATGTAAATCAACAACCTTTACAACAAGTAAATGATAACCTAGAAAATGATGCAATCGGTAATGGACAAAACAACTTTGTGTGAAATTTGGATTAGATTTGTGAAGCGGTGTTGGCTTAATTATGTAAACAAAAGCTACAATAAACCCACAACTTGCTTGATTTGCTTATAATTAGGGAAAATGAAGCGTTTATAAAAGAGGATTTAAGTTTTGATTATTGCAATATCGCAATAGTAATTCTTGTACAAATTAGAAATTATTCTAAAATAAATTAGAAATTATTCTAAAATAACAATTGTTGCTGAACCGATCGTTCAACGCGACGAGCATCTTTGTTCACATATACTTGCTTTTAATACTTTATAGCAGTGCCGGCCAGCGGCTTCATCTATTCATACCCCTCGTAACTATATATAAGAGATAAGGACTAGAAAACCTCTCTTCCCTTGTCCAGGTGATCCACTATGTATAGTAAATTCGCATGTTCTGCCAGGGATTCTTTCAATGCAGGAAACTTCCAACGATCAAGACCATAGGTTCGTATATAAACCCGTCGCAATCCTTCTGGGGACAAATTGCTAGAAGCCAGAATGCTCAATACGCGTCCGCCGTGTTTTCGAATCGTGTCCGTGATTTCCTTGATAGATCCGGGACGATCTTCAACTTCCACACCAAGCTGGATTCCTCCCCTTGCGACCCCGGTCAGAGAGATGATTGTCCTGAACAGGTCTAATTGTGTAATTGTTCCCACAATCTTCCCAAAATCATCGACCACGGGGACTCCGGATATTTTGTGCTTCAGCAGTACCTCGGCAGTCTCTTCTACCGTATGATCCCAAGGAACCGTGATAGGATCTTTGGTCATAATCTCCTTAACTTTAATCGTATGAATCAAACAGTTTAGTTCATGAATTTCTAAAGAGGTTGCATCAGAGGCAGATGCCCTCTTTAGATCTCGATCCGTGACGATGCCCACGAGTTTTCCCTTATTCATTACCGGTAGCATACGGATATCATGTTTTTTTAATAAATTGATTGCATTCTCCATGTTATCGTCTGCATCTATGGTAGTAACTGTTTTATTCATCCAATATCTGACTAACATCACAAAACCTCCTTTTTTTACTGCCTCCCGATGGGATTATTCCAGTATTAAAAGTTCAAAATTCAATATGTTCGTAGTCTTATTAAACCTTGGTCTCAATCTTTTGCAAAATCAATGGTCAACTCAAATTCACTCTCACCGGGAACCCTTGGTGCTTGAATAATTATCGTTTGCAACTGTTGTGCCAAAAATGAAAGAAGAGATGCTTTACGAATCCTCTATTGCGATAAATAAATGGGGCGATGGAAAAGTAATTCTCACTTGGTACAATTCTTGCTATATCTAAGTTAGGCAACCTGATTATTGGGAAATAATTTATTAAGGAATTAATTCGGTTAACCAAAGAAAAAAACTAATCGATAGATTTAAGGAGAGCAGTAAAATGGAGAAAAAACCAAATTTTGATGAAAATTATGATTTCTTTGCAGCTAAAAGGCTCGAAGATGTGGTCATACTCCGTTTCAAAGAGAACCTTCTATTTCAAGCAACTGATTTGGGTTCCAGAGACAAGCTTGTGGGTTATCTTAACCGGGTTTCAGAAAGCGACTCAATAAAAGTTGTTGTAATTATTAGCTCCTCAGGGAAAAGGGGGAGTGAGGAATACTTAGATTTTTATCATCAAGCCTTGGAACCTAAACAGGACCGGTTTCCTTTTCACAGAATTCATAATGTATTTGCTCAGTTGATTATGAGAATTATAAGCTTAAATAAGATTGTAATTCATGCAAATAGAGGACGCGTTATTCCGCTGTTTTTGAATGTGAGCCTTGCCTGCGACTACCGGATCATTGCAGAAAACACCGTTTTTCAAAATCCTTATCTCAAGGTGGGGCTGATTCCAATCGGAGGGGGAGCTTTTTTGCTCTCCAAAATGCTGGGTTCCAGCAAAGCATTTAAAATTTTGCTGTCCGGTAATGATATCACCGCATATGAAGCCATGAAACTTGGTATTGTACACGAGGTTATCCCCGTGAACAAACTCGAAGAAGCTGCTATAGATGCAGCACAGCGCTTTGCGCTAAAACCCGCCCGCTCATTGACGGGAGTTAAGCGGCTCATAAATTATACCATGAAAGATTTTAAAGAATATATGGAGTTCGAACAGAAGGAATTTGTAAGGATAGTCAGGGACAATCGTTCAGATGCAAATTTCACAACTAATTCTTATATTGGAATTTAAATTTTTAACCAGATAAAATCTTTTCTGGCGATATATTTGCCGTACAAATTGTACATGACAATGTAACCGGCAAATGCCAGAATCATTAATAGTAAAGCATCCATAATTCCTCCTCTCATTCACTTGTTAAGTATGTTAATAAACTCCTGATAAAGATGGAGTGTGTAATTAGTTTTGTGAATGTACATAAGCGTGATATCAATTGGTTGAAACTCGTCGTATGGTGAAAAACATCTCTCCGGTTTCACTAATCATCTTCTGACCGGACAATTAACAGCGGTCGATCTACCAGATGCAACACACCAGCCGCTACGCTCCCGTAAAAAGCTCGGGATAAAAAAGCGGATAATAATTTATTGCCGATCGACAAGACCTGCCAGGGCCAAGCATATCCCCCACGATCATTGGAACCCAATGGTCTTCAGCTGGGCTTAGTTCTTCGCTTACTGCTTCAATTAGTTCCCACAATGTTGTTTTTATTTCTGAAAATTGTGAACCTTCCGGCTTCATGGTGCCTGATTTTTTAGCCATTTGTTGCATTTTCTCTTCCCCCTTAAAAACTTCTCGATCATTTTCAAGCAGCCGTAATATATCGGCTGTGTTATGGATTACCCTATATTGTTTTAATTAATGAGACTGTGATAGCCAAGGCGCTTCGTCTGTGGCTGGTCAATACTATGTGATCGACTTCTTCTTGCTGAGCATACTTAGTAATTGATTTAATGACCGATCCATTGACGACGCAGGTTTTGGCGTTTATCCCTTTCTCTTGAAGTTCTTCTTTCAAGGCGGCCAAATAAGATTCTGCCTGATTTTTAAGTTTCCTAAGCTTTTGGCTATAGAGATCCATCTCAACGTCTTCAAAATCAACCATGTCGGGGGATCTAAGAGCATGTAGTAAAACTACTTTTGCACCATAATCCCGGGCCAAATGTTCTACATGTGGTAATATCTTCTCTGCGTGTTTCGTTCCATCCAACGGCACCAAAATTTTTTTATACATGTGAACCTCCTTGGTAGAAACAAATCCAACACTTTCAAATTTGATGGCGTCGTAAAAAGTCAAATTCATCAACTTCTAGTCCCTTAGTTTTAAATTTTTTGCATTTTATGGAAAAAATCAATTATTGAGCAGTACATTATTCTCACGCAAAGGCGCAAAGCCCGCAAAGGAAAACAAAGATAATTTTTTTAAGAATCTTGGCGTCTTTGCGCCTTTGCGTGAGAATTTTATTTAATTCCGGTTTATCCGGGTTAGATTTTAGGTTATTGTTTTACGATTATTTGCAAATACTTAAAACTTAAAGCGTTCGCAAAAAGGAAATTTTTACTTTTTACGAAACCATCAAATTTGGGTTTTGCAGGAACCGTGCCATAAGAATAAAATGCAATTATGCCAATAACAACAAACAGTTATCCGCATTAAGACTAAATGCTAAATTTAAGGACACACTACTTTTAGAAAAACTTCTAATTTCTTTTTAGCAAGATTTCGAAATCTATAAATGAATATTCGTAATAGGGTTATCCAACGGAAGAAAAGGGCAGGGATGTATCACATAGCCGGACTAGCGGTTGGGATTGGGAAATACTATTCTTTTAAAAGCTTTTTTCTACGATAACGGTAGGTGTGGTGGTTGATATTCAGAAGCTGCGCTGCCTTGCTTTCATTACCTTGAGCCATTTTAAACGCTTCTTCGATATAAAATTTCTCAAGAGATTTTTCGACTGCCTGAAGATCGATTCCAGTCGGGGGAAGAGGAGGAAAACCTTGCTCATTTGCTATTTTTTTTGAGTCTTCTTGAGCGTTAAAACTTTGTATATCAAGATCTCGGAGGGATAGTTCAGGACCCTTGCCTATCAGAACCCCTCTTTCAATAAGATTTTTTAATTCACGAACATTTCCTACCCAGTGGTGTGTCATTAATCCTTTCTCAGCTTGAGAAGAAAGGCCCGTAAATTTCTTTTTGAACTTACGGCTGAATTCATATAGGAAGTGTTTGGTAAGGGGAACAATATCATCCCTGCGTTCGTTCAGCGATGGTACCCGCATCTTGATGACGCCCAGCCGGAAATAAAGATCTTTTCGAAACAGATCCTTATCTATAATATTCTCAACATCTTTGTTGGTAGCCGAGACTACTCGGGTTTGAACATGGAACTTCTTTGTTCCACCGACCCTGTAAAATTCGCCCGATTCAAGAAAGCGCAAGAGTTTTGCTTGAGCTTCCAGGCTCAAGTCACCCACTTCATCAAGGAATAACGTGCCGTTTTTCGATTCTTCGATCAAACCTTTTTTCCCCGATGCTCTGGCACCGCTGAAAGCCCCTTTTTCATAACCGAAAAGCTCACTTTCGATAAGATCCTTTGGAATGGCCGCGCAATTCATGGTGGTTAACGGACCTTTGAAGTTCGGGCTTCTATAATGGATGGCACTGGCAATCAGTTCCTTTCCCGTCCCTGTCTCACCAAGAATAAGGATAGGGGTGTCAGGGCTTTGGGCAACCATTTCCATAAATTCCATCACATCGTGTATCGCATGGCTTTCTCCGATGAAACAGGGTAGGTTCTCTTGAAGGTATTTTGCCTGGAGGGTCTGAACTTCTTTTCTTAGCTTTATCGTTTGAAGGGCGTTTTGAATGGTCACTTTTAATCCATCCATATGAATCGGTTTCACCACATAATCGTAGGCACCCAGCTTCATTGTAGAAATAACGGTTTCAATGTCTTCAAACGCCGTGATCATAATGACCAGTACATCCGGATATGAGTCCTTGATTTTGCCTAATGCTTCAACCCCATCCATACCCGGCAATCCAATATCAAGCAAAACCAGATCCGGAGGATTATTTTGCATAGCATCGATAGCATCTTCAGCGGTGGAAAAGGCCGCCGTTTTGTATTCGGCCTCAAGCGCCATGGGTATGCCTTCCCGAATTGTCTGTTCATCATCAACAATGTAAATGCTGTATGAAATCATTTAGGTAGCCTGCTCCTGTTGCTTAGATACTGAATCCGTCGCACAAATAAAATGTGTTTTCCTAACTTTCACCTTATTTTTTAAAGTATACTTGCATTCTATTGTTCTGGCAATATTCTATTTGTTGTTGGATGGTTATTCAGCATTTAAGGCTCATCCTTCGCGCTGTCTATTGGAATTTTGGTTATGAATTCCGCCCCGCCCCATTTACTTGAACGTATGCTTATAGAACCGCCATGATCGGCGATGATTCGGTGACATAAACTAAGACCTATGCCTGTGCTCTCCTGTTTTGTGGTATAAAACGGATCAAATATCCTGTCCTGCAGATGCTCGGATACCCCTGGCCCGGAATCTATAATCCGTACGAAAATTTGGCTTTTTATCATTGCGGTGGTAATCATTATTTTCTTTTCTCCTGCCACAATTTTCATGGCGTCCGCTGCATTATTAATCAAGTTTAATATAACTTCTTCAATCATATGTTTGTCGGCATAACATTTTGGCAGATCTTGACCCAGTTCTTTTTCTATCTTGATCCCACTTTTTCGCAAAGTAGCCTCAGTAAGCAGGATCGCTTCTTCAATAGGTTGATTGATTTCCGTCAAAACGAATTTAGGCTCACTCGGTTTGGAAAAATCCATCACCCTTCTAATGACGGATTCAATTTTTACTGATGCAGATTGGAGGTGTCTAAAAATTTTCTTTACCTTCTCCAGGCTTTCTCCCTTATCATAGAGTTTCTCAAGGGTATTGATATAGATATTGATGCCGGAAAGGGGATTTCTAATTTCATGGGCGATGCCGGCAGCCACGCGGCCCAGAGAGGCCATTTTGTCCTGAATCCGTAAAATATTTTCCACCTCCTTTGACCGGGTAATATCCATCATGTTGATCAAGAGAGCTGTTTCTCCCCGGTATTTCGTCAAATTTGCCCGGCAGTGGACCCATTTCATGTCGTCCTTTCTATCTTTTTTCCCCGCAGGGAAAAACCTGAATTCGGTGTCCAGCGTTCTAATTTCCAGCGACCTTATGTCCTGACTCAATCCTTTGACCTTTTCAACATCGTCCGGATGAATATTATCAACATCTATCAGCAAGCAAGCCCGGGGTAAGGGTCCCAGGAGTCTGGCCTGTTCAGAATTTTGATAGACAACCTGGTCATTCTGGATAATGGAGACGCCTATAAGCAAATTATCAAATAAATCCCGAAACCGCCCCTCACTTTCCTTTAACGCTTCCTCAGCCCATCTGCGCTCAATTACTCTCCCCAGTCTCGCAGCAATAGCGTTAATCAGATCCCGCTCTTCCTTCAAAAAAGGTCCCTCATCCATTTCCGGTTTTTCTTCCCGATAGCAGACCGTCAAAGATCCTTTTTTGATGCCATGCACAACAATAGCACTATTAATTTTCCATATCGTTTCCTTATAGTTTTTTGTTTGGAACTCTTTTTCTTCAAAAATGATCTGTGCACAGGTAATTTCAGGATATTGCCAGGATGGAACTATCAGATCAACGGTTCCTTGAAGTATTTCCTCCAGTGTAATCCCTGGGGCCTCAACGATATTGGAAATATTAAAGAGGCAATTCAGCTCCTTAACCCGTTCCTGAAGCTCGTCCGCACTTTTTTTTAGATACGCATCAGTCTGTCTATGTTCCTCTTCCAGTTCATGGCTGGATAAAGCAAAACCTATATCTTTGGCAATCTCTTCCAACAAACCTTGCTCTTCCTTGTCATCAGCGAGATCTTTGGAAGTGGATACAGTCAACACCCCGAATATCTTTTCTTTGTGGGTCAACTGAACAGTAACTCCTGCTCTACCACTGTATTTACCCGATAGAGAACAGTGGAGGCAGGAAGACAATGGTTCTTTGGTTAAAACAATCTTAGACTGTGTCAGCGAACTTTTTATGCAATCGGGCAAATGGCCGTTTTTCAACTGCTTGATCATTGCCAAAAAGTCCTCACCAATGCCTGCTTCAGCGGTCGTTATCAAACTACCATCTTCATCCAGAATAGCGATCCAAGCATTGAAATAACTGCGTTGCTCGACAAGATTGTCGCAGATGCCCTGAAGCAAACGGTTTCTTTCTTTTTCCTTTACAATCAATTGGTTGACATTTCGATATGCACTCAGCAAAAGATTGCGGCGCTGCATCTTTTCCAGTTTGTGTTTCAACTTTAAACGCCGTTCCCCAATGATTAAACCGAAACTTCCACCAAACAGAATAGATAGCAAGTAACCATCCCATGCTATTGGATAACCATAAGTTGTTTTTTGAATGGCGGAAAACATGCTCAGTGCAATTCCTCCTACCAAAAAGGAATAAAGTCCGCTGATAATACTTTGCATATACGCCTCCGAATCATTTAAGCAATCTGGGTATCAAAGCTTTTTCCAAAAAAATGCCTATTTTTACAATTAGTGATAAAAGTTGCGTCGTTTTATAATGTTACATGAGTGTAAAAGTATAATTGATCGAAAGAACTAAATTAACGATGTTAGGCAAAACACTCCTTACAAAAAAGCCCCACTAAGGCTATATTACTTTGAAAACACAGACTTTTGATGACATTGAATTATAGATTTACCCTATAGAAAATAAATTTTCAAATCTTTTAATGAAATTTTATCTTGTTATATGGCAGAAGGATTGCTCATTGATGGAGTTTTGCGGACAATGATGAAAACATTCTACGCACTAAGGCACTTAGCAGTTGCGGCCCTCTTTAGACTCTGTCTTTTTTATACCACTGTCAAGCCATAAGCCATAGGTCAATGCACTTGGCATCGTTATTTTCATTTTCTCTGTTATGTTTCAACTCACTTTCCAAGCACAGCTAATCTTAGTTGTTATCCGCACATCGAATAAGAAGCAAGGGCCGGTCTGCACGTTCTAATACGCCTGCCGCCACACTTCCGTAAGGCATCCGGAGCTTACCGTTTAGGGCATGGCTGGCCATTGCAATCAGGTCTGCATGGACGTCTTCGGCAGCGCTTAAGATCGATTTGATGACAGGTCCAAATGCCACCTGGGTGTGGGCTTCGATCCCCTTTCTACGAAATTCTTCTTTACGTGCGGTCAGATAAGATTGAGTTCGCTTTTCTCGTCGCCCCCAGGCAGATAAACAACTCGATAGATCCACAACCTCATCCCACTCCAACATAAGTGGTTCCTTTTCAACTTTCAGGAAAATAACTTTGGCGCCGTTACTTCGGGCGGCGTCCTCGACATGACTCAAAATGGCCTCGGCCTGCTTTGATCCATCCAGAGGAACCAAAATAGTGTTTAACATGTTGCCTCCTTGAAATTTCTTTATTATCAGGGTAAAAACGGTTTTCTGCTTTGCACCCCTGCCTGAATGTTGCCAACACCTGGTGTGCAGCATTAATCAGGAGATGGGCGGCGGTGCTGAAGTGAGCAACGGGTGTGTGGTATTTGCATCACATCCAGCTCGCGCGAGTTTACTTTTTTCATACGCTTTAAGCACTAAAGCCGTCGATAATGATACTCAAATCATCATCAGCCGTGATGTTACATTCGACCCCCGCATTAGCAAAGACATATGAAGGGCCCTTTTTATTGTGCAGGTCCTCTTTGGCGACCACGATATCAACCTTTTGTTTTACCAGCCATTCGGCCACCTGAATGCCTTTGGCCTTTGACATTTCAGTGTGTGGATTGGCCACGATGTCTTGGTGTATTATCCATCCATCTGCCAGACGAATAACCACAACGGCAAAGTAGGGGGCATCTCCAAAATGCGTACTCACTTTCCCTGTGGTATCGGCCAAGGGTACGGCAATGGTCAGGTGGGTGCGTGAATGTGGTTGATAATGGATCAGCACACGCTCAATTCGAGGTACCTGTTGACGAATCTCAGATTCAATCTTTCGGCTGATCTTTTCCGCTTTTTTCAAGTCTAATGTTCTCAACAGCACATCTGCTTCCAGAAAACAAAAACGACCGGCATTGCGGCCGGTCATCCAGCGAATTTCGGTTACCATGGGTTCGGATTCGATAATTTTTCGAACTTTAGCTAAGGTTTCAGGTGCAAGGGAGGCATCGAGCAGTACCCTCATGCCGTCGGATAGGAGCTCCCATCCGGCATAGCTGATAAAAACAACGACTATACATGCAGCAACCTGATCGATTGTAATGCCCCACAAGACAATTTTGAAATTCAAAAAGTCCAGAAGAACCGCCAGCAATACGATCAGGGAAGAAAACACATCCGCCTGACGATGACGGCCCTCGGCAATCAATGCGGGCGATGCGATTCGTTTGCCTATTATAATGGCGTACTGCCCAAATAAAAGCGTCGATAGAACACACACCAACAACCAGCCGATGACTCCCACTGTAATAATAGGTGGATTGACCATAGGTATTAAGGCTTTTCGCAAGATTTCATATCCGGCCATAAAAATAAACAGAGCCACAATGACGGAAATTATGTTTTCTATTTTATACAGACCATAGGGGAATGCCTTGGTTTTGCGGGTGGACAGCTTCAAGCCGCCTAAAACCGCCAGGGAAGCGACGGAATCTATGGCAGAGTCGACCGCACTGGCGGAGATCGCCAGACTACCGGAAGAAAGAGCTATAGCTGCTTTTAAGATTGCAAGACAAATGTTGAGGATAAACGCATAAAGGGCTACCACCAGGATCTGTCTATTTTCATCTGCTGCACCAGAGAGAGAGGTAGTGGAATCTGAAGGCGCTTGTAAGTTCACTTTTTCCAACATAAACCTTTAACCCAAATTGAGCGATTTTCAAGTTTGCCGCAGATACAAGGAAAATGTCGTTCCGCTATAGTCTGCTATGCGGGACGGCATTTGACGCCGTAGATGCGGTGAAATTGGAAATCCCGCAGGGTTTTAAATTTTGGAAATTCAAATCAACAGAATTCCCTAAAAATATTATTGAATTAATCATTTCTAAAATTTAAAACGCTCAGCTCGGGTTTAATACTCTGTCGTTTATATGTATTGGGGCCAAAAATTTATTAAAGATCGAAGCTCCTTGCAGCCTCGATTAACTTGATCTTCGCTACGCTACGATAAGTCGCCGACGCGCCATAGCTTTGGCGACGGTGCGCTGCGAGGAATGCGCTATCTGTGCAGTCCGGCTCCGATGATCCGGTTCTTGGTTTTGCCTACTGCTGGAACAGCTAAATTTATCCACTACATGAGGCTTCAAATCCAAAATCGGGGTTCCCTCAAACATGTCCAGCCCCCTAACATAAATGATGTTACCGTCTACTCCGATGACATCCAACACCGACATGCCGACAGGATTGGGCCTTTTGGGTGAACTAATGCTGAAGACCCCCCGTTTTTCAATACTATGTGGTGGCTTTTGAATGAGGAGCTCAGGTGTAAAGGCCGGACTTTTATGAAAATGAAAAATAACGACGATCCGTTGGCCGGCTTTGATATCTTTAAGCCCTTTTTGATATTTTTCATCAATGACAAGAGTCCCTTTTGTATCCGAAACCGTCCAATGCCGGGGGACTATACTCGCTTCCGTATGGACAAAACCGATAGGTTCCATGGTTATCGTCATATCAAAATCTCCCACACTGCTTCATTTTTTATTTACAATTGTTATCATTGTCATTCCCTTCTATTTGAAGCAGCCTGCAATGATGTTAATAACTCTTAATTACCCCGGCTAAAGATGCTTCAATAGTTTCAGACGTGAACGGTTTCTCTATAAAATCGTGGATTCCAAGCTTTTTCGCTTCAGAGACAACCTCATTACTCCCATAAGCCGAGATAAGAACTTTAAGGGTATTCGAATGGGCCTTTTGAATTTGCCTTAGAAACTCCAGGCCATCCATCCCCGGCAATTTGTAATCGACAATGATGAGGTCATAGGATTGATTCTTGAGTTCTTCCAAAGCCTCTTCCGCTGTTTCAAATGCCAGCAACCGGCAACCTTCACTTTCGAAGAATAAGCAAAGAGAATCTCTGATCCATTCATCGTCATCTATGAGTAGTGTTTGCATCTCTTTTAGTTTGCTAAAAAGATCCATATCTTATCCTTTAAGGGCTAAATTTCTGGTTCTAATCTTTTTTAATTTCATTCGTTGCATGAAGTATGCCACCAAGCATTGATGTATATAAATCGTACAAAATCAGCTAGATATAATTGCAACATCGAATAAGTGTGATAGAGCATAGATATATTTAGAAAAACTTCGATATCTTTTCGCATAAATTCGAAGGCAGATGTACCGTCGAAATCCCCCACAAGTCTAAGATGAAGTTTATCGTTGTTTCGATGGATAAAGATTCTGAAATTTGATGCCATTGGTTTCCTCTAATGTCACTCATGGTAATTAAGCATGGTACACATACTTTAAAAAATCAACTTCTGCAATTACACGGAATTGTTAGGATAACCTAAAAGTATTAGACAGACTTGTTCTTAATTTTCTTTTCTCTACTGGATGCATATCCGTCGGCATACCAACCCCCGCCTTTTAAATGAAAGGTACAGAGGGATATGATTTTTTTGGCCCTTTGACGGCACTTGGGACACCTAATTTCCGTAGTGCCCATTTTTACTAACTTTTCAGTGACGGTGCCGTGCGGACACTCAAATTCATAAAAAGGCATGTTTGTTTCCAATTTTTGTTTAGCTAATCCAGCTGTTGCCTAAATAACAGATCCCGTATGGATCTCTTTCCTAGCTGATAGACCAGCACGCATAATCAGTAGACTCAGCTAACCTTATATGGATTTATCAGAAAAACAGGCACGGAAGACGATTTGACCACCTGCTCCGCAACAGAACCAAAAATGATTTTGTCTAGTCCCTTCCTTCCATGAGTTCCCATAATGAGAAGGTCAATTCCTTCAGTTTGGATATACTTTAAAATTTCTTCTGCAGCGCCTCCAGACACCACCATTGTTTTTGTCTCTGGAAAAGTCTCGAAATATTCATCCTTGAATTCCAGCAAACGCTTTTCAGCTCCTTCTACAATTTCGCTTTCAAAATTGTTGATAGAAGGATGAGGAACGTACATACCAGTGAAATATTGAAAAACACGCGCAACAAATAAAAGATGGATTTTCGATTCAAATTGCTTTGCCATCGTCGTCACAAAGGGAACGATTTTTGTCATTGTATCCGAAAGATCGACGGGAAATAAAATTTTCGTAAACTTGTTCATGATAAACTCCTTTCATTTTTCCCTGCTGCCTTCATCGGCAAGAAGGGTATCTTCATAAATTGCACCTGAATCAGAAAAATTCAGATTAAAGCTTTTGCATAATGTGTGCCATCTAGTTTATAGCAGAAAAGTCGCTTTAAAATCAGGGATCTATTTATTTTTGTGCTTTCTACTTTTTTTGCTGAGAACACAATCTCGAAGTTTTTAGAAAAGTTTTTCGCAAGAATTCGAAATAAAAAAGCCACTTGATTTACACAAGCAGCTTCTTTATACGGATTCACTTCCGCAGTTGATAGGCTTCGCCTCCATAACGGGCCAGTAAAAGCATTAGTGGCTTAAAACCAAATTGATGGATCTAATACAAGCTGTTTGATGGTCGAGCGCTTAGGCTGACAACAAAAGTCTTCGACAACTTCATCAACACGTTCCTGTATTTTATCGACAATTAACTTTACTTTGTCACCAGCTATTCTATTTATATCATAAGAAAGCTTTTCAATTAATTCTTCATCTAATCCTATGGTCTTACTAATCAGATAAGTTTCAACTTCACTGTCATCAATCAATAACCCACAGCCACCAACAACTCCTAAAAATTCATCACCAATAAATATGGGAACAGTCAGCTTCAGCAGCCCGGCATCGCATTCACCGATTACAGGTTTCTTTTTTTTCTCGCCTGTAAGGCAATATTCTGATGAGCAACAGCACATATAAGGTTTTGCCCGTTTTCATATGATTTAATGACAGGGCACAGCCTGTTAGCCCAATTTTTGAAGCGCGTTATCCGAATGCCGTCTGCATCAACTACAGAGGCATTAAGGCCAAATTTATTGTTTATCTCTTTTTCAATCTCAGCCCATTTTTCTATTGATAAGATATCTTTGAGTTTCACCGTTAGAATCCTTTCAAAATTCAAAAAAAATTTTATTGTATTTAATAGAAGTTTTATCAAATTCCTCGTATAAAAGCTTTAATCGATCATTGGCAATTTTAACTCGTAGTTCTTTCTCTTCCTTCTCTTTCCCCATCGGATAACAAGCTAAACAGCGTTCAAAATGGCGTGTTTTTCCAAAACATGATACCAAAAAATCAGCCATCAAAAACATCTGTGAATTTTTGTAATTTGCAAAATGTTCAACTGCCGGAACAGATTCTAATGTAACTTTGACCTTGAATATATTGCATTCTTTGGCATTGTTGATATAATCATAAATGTCTATAATGGTACCGTGTTCTTCCTGTAAGTCTTGATACTTAACGATCATATCCTCTAAAGTGAACAGTTTGTTCCCAGGCTCAATTCCAGCTTGTTTTAACCGCTGATAATCCCTTTGCAAATAACGATTTGCGATCATTACGGCAATGTTTACATGGGGGCACAAATTATGCGGACACCCCCGTGCATAGCACTTCCTAAAAGAAAAATCTTTCCCTTCAACCTTACCGGTATAGCGACAAAGAAATATATAAGCTTGAAATGAATAATTTCGATGCACAAAATCAACCGGCAGAATTTCAAAAGAGGTTTGGCAGGTGATTTCTGATCCGTTTTTCTTCAGACCTATAAGGTCAGTTATACGATTCGGAAGAGCATTAATTGCGGTTTTTTCCATTTGTATATCCTATCTCATAATTAGAATAATCATTATTATCCACAAGGAAGATTAAGAGTTTATATGTTTCACTATTCAAAATGTTATTCTCCCCTCCAATCCAACCTCTTCTTTCTTTTTAATATGAGAA
The DNA here is from genome assembly GCA_030145595.1 of Desulfobacterales bacterium. Taxonomy (GTDB): domain Bacteria; phylum Desulfobacterota; class Desulfobacteria; order Desulfobacterales; family UBA11574; genus Desulfatibia_A. Next base: position 21,035 of record JAQYVG010000019.1, read on the forward strand.
TCTGATTATTCAATCGTATCCAGTCCGCTATATTCGAAATAATATTACAGCAAGATGTGTGCCATCAATTTATGTTTCTGATAAAGATATAAAATTCAGACCATTAGATCTATCTGTATTTACATATTTCTTTGCGACCAGTAGGCTTTAGAAAAATTACTAACCCAAGTTTAGAAAAACTTCAAAATTATAAGAAATTCTACTTTTAAAATTTATCTACTTCTTCACCTAAACATTTAGCTTTAAATAACCACAATAAAGTCAATCAATTTATATGTGTCAGTGATGGTGCTCGGATTTAAGTATCAAAAAAATCGCTGAACAAAATAGTATGAAACCTATCGATGTGTATGAGATAGTTAAAAAATTGTCTTTATCTGCATCGTTGTCTGG
>JAQYVG010000001.1:0-32483 GCA_030145595.1 Desulfobacterales bacterium
ACAATCAACAATCAACAATCAACAATCAACAATCAACAATCAACAATCAACAATCAACAATCAACAATCAACAATCAACAATCATGTATCATCCATCTTTATGTCAACATTAAAATGCTGTGTTCCCAAGAACCGTACCTAAGTATCTTGAAATCTTACCATAGTGCCACATAGTATCACGAGATTCAAAAGAGCAGTAGCTTTTAGTGCTGTACGGCATTCATGTCCTGAATATTTTTGAAGAATATGAACGCTTTTCAGCACAACATATAGTGCTTACTCCGTATGCGATCATCTATATATTGTTAGCGGCCAATATGCATTTAAACACCCTAATATTTACGAACCAGGTTCGTCCAAAAGTTCTTGACAAGCATAATGTTAATTGGTATTTAAATCCTTTGGCTTTTCATGGGCAAGCTATCTTCTTGATATTAAAGAATATATTTATGGAAATTTTGGTCGCGACGTTTCGTGACATAAATAAAACCGGATAGGATTTTTTTGTTTATCTGTAAAAAAAAATTAGACGGCCTAAAAGTTGCTTCTTTGGGCACATTTATGAAGGGAGGTGCAGAAAACTCGGAAGTTGTACCGTAAAGTTTTTTTAGAGGTTAAAATACCGAAATCTTTTACAAAGCAAAATCAGGAGGTATACTAAATGCCAAGTTTTGTAATTACTGAAAAATGTGACGGCTGCAAAGGTGGAGACAAAACCGCCTGCATGTACATTTGCCCCAACGACCTGATGGTTCTGGAGCCCAATTCGATGTTGGCCTACAATCAGGAACCGGATCAGTGCTGGGAATGTTTCTCATGCGTCAAGATCTGCCCCACCCAGGCAATTGAAGTAAGGGGTTATGCTGACTTTGTGCCGCTTGGAAGCAGCATTATGCCCATGCTGGGAACCGAGGATGTTATGTGGACCTGTAAGTTCAGAAACGGCACCATCAAGCGCTTTAAGTTCCCCATCCGGACCACCCCGGAAGGCGCCGCCAATGCTTACGCAGATCTGAAAGGCAAGGACCTTGACAGCGAACTGCTTGCCACCGAAGAGGCCGACGGTTACGTTATGCTCACACCGATAGCAACCGTTTAAGCAGATTAATGATTTTAAAAGATTCAGCAAACTGAACAACTACGATATTAGCTAAAGGAGGATAGCATGGCATTACCGAATAAACCTTTAGGTGAACTCAAAGCCGTCAAGGACCCGGAAGTGGAAGAGCTCGAAGTTGATTATTTGATTGTCGGCGGCGGCATGGCTGCCACGGGAACGGCTTTCGAGATTAAAAAATGGGCGAAGGAAGACGCCAAGATTCTGCTGGTGGACAAAGCTTCTTTAGAGCGCAGCGGTGCTGTGGCCCAGGGACTTTCCGCCATCAATACTTACATTGGAACCGCACAGGGCGACAATACACCGGATGACTATGTCCGCATGGTCCGCAACGACCTGATGGGCATCGTCCGTGAAGACCTTATTTTTGACTTGGGTAATCACGTGGACGACTCGGTCTATCTGTTTGAAGAGTGGGGTCTGCCGATTTGGAAGATGTCGGATGACGGCAAGAAACTGGACGGTAAAAAGGGTATGAAGGTGGGGACATTGAAGAGCGGCGCCACCCCCGTACGTACCGGAAAATGGCAGATCATGATCAACGGCGAGTCCTATAAACGCATTGTGGCCGAAGCTGCCAAGCTGGCTCTCGGCGAAGACAATATCCTGGAGCGTGTGTTTATAGTCGAGCTGCTTCTGGACGCCAATGAAGAGAACCGCATCGCCGGTGCGGTCGGCTTTTCCGTACGTGAAAACAAAGTTTACATCATCAAATGCAACACCATGATGGTCGCCTGCGGCGGCGCCGTCAACATCTATCAGCCCCGCAGCGTCGGTGAAGGTAAAGGCCGCGCCTGGTATCCGATCTGGAATGCCGGATCCACCTATACCATGTGCATGAAAGTCGGTGCCGAGCTGACCATGATGGAAAACCGTTTCACCCCGTCACGCTATAAAGACGGTTATGGTCCGGTAGGGGCCTGGTTCTTGCTGTTCAAGGCCAAAACCCTCAACGGGCTGGGCGAAGGTTACGTGGGCAGTGAAGCGGCCCAAGCCGAACTTCAGAAATACGCACCTTACGGAACCGCCGCCATCACCCCGACCTGCCTGCGGAACCACCTGATGATTTTTGAGATGAAAGAAGGCCGCGGTCCCATTATGATGGATACGGTCAATGCGCTGAAGACCATGGGTGAAAAACTTGACAAGCGCGAGATGAAGGCCCTCGAATCCGAGGCCTGGGAAAACTTCCTCGACATGACTTGTGGTCAGGCCAACCTGTGGTGCGGTACCAACACCGAGCCCGCCGTGAAGAATTCGGAAATTATGCCCACCGAGCCCTACCTGCTCGGATCTCACTCCGGCTGCTGCGGCCTGTGGGTATCAGGACCCGATTTTGACTGGGTACCCGAAGAATACAAAATCCGCTACAAAGAAAAAGTGTACAACCGTATGACCACGGTCAACGGACTGTTCACCTCCGGTGACGGTGTGGGCGCATCCGGTCACAAGTTCTCCTCCGGTTCCCATGCCGAAGGGCGGCAGTGCGCCAAGTCCATGGCCAGATTCGTGCGCGACAATGCCGACTTCAAACCGGCCATCAGCCAGTCCAACGAAGAACTGGTGGATCTGGTTTACAAACCGGTCAGGTTGTTCCTTGAGCATTGCGACTACACCACCGCCATCGATATCAACCCCAATTATCTCAAACCCGAGGGGATGACCTATCGGCTCATGAAAGCCGCCCACGAGTACGGCGCCGGTACGGCGACCTACTACCAGACCAGCAGCAAAAGCTTAGAGATGGTCATGGAAATGCTGCAGCTGATGCATGAAGACTGCGAAAAACTGGCGGCCGGTGATCTGCACGAACTGATGCGGGCCTGGGAAATCGAGCACCGTATCTGGACGCTCGAGTCTCATCTGCGCCACATCCAGTTCCGTAAAGAGACCCGTTATCCCGGATTCTACTATCAGTCCGACTATCCGGGAGTGGATGACGAAAACTGGTTCTGCTTTGTAAACTCCAAGTATGACCCCAAAGCAAAATCCTGGGATATCTTCAAGAAAGACTACATCCAGATTATCCCTGATTAGTAATCGATCGGCTGCGATTTAGCCGGATATACCTCCAGGTGCCGCCAGGCACCTGGAGGTTTTTATTATGGAACCGCTATTAATCAATTGAAATTAACAATGCACGGAGGGATAGCATGACAGAAGACAAAACAGCTCCTGCTAATGGAAGCATTTTGGTTGTTGGAGGAGGGATCAGCGGGTTGACCACGGCCCTTGAAGCCGCCGAAGTGGGGTACGAGGTGTTTTTGGTCGAAAAAAACCCTTACCTGGGCGGCAGAGTGGCACAGTTGAATCAATATTTTCCCAAGCTATGCCCTCCATCCTGCGGCCTGGAGATCAATTTTAGAAGAATCAAAGACAATCCTAAAATAACCGTCTTGACCCAGGGAGAAGTCGAAAAGATCGAGGGAACACCCGGCAGCTATGACGTTACTGTAGCGCTGAGCCCCAGGCTGGTTAACGCCAACTGCACGGCATGCAACGATTGCGTCGAAGCCTGCCCGGTGGAAAGAGATAATGAGTATAATTTTAACATGGACAAAACCAAAGCTATTTATCGACCTTTTGAAATGGCCTTTCCCATGCGCTATGCCATCGATGCGGCGGCCTGCAAAGGATCGGAATGCGGCGAATGCGCCAAGGTGTGCAAGTACGACGCCATCGATCTGGATATGGCGGCCCAAACGCAGAACTTAAAGGTGGGAGCCGTTGTGTGGGCGACCGGATGGGAACCTTATGATGCCGCCAAAATAGACAACCTGGGGTTCGGCCAGTACCCGAACGTCATCACCAACATGATGATGGAGCGGCTGGCGGCGCCCAACGGACCGACCAAAGGAAAAATAACCCGACCGTCGGACGACAAGGAGCCCGCAAGTGTCGCCTTTGTTCAGTGCGCCGGGTCCCGCGACGAAAATTACCTTCCCTATTGTTCCTATATCTGCTGCATGGCCTCTCTGAAACAGGCCACCTACATCCGGGAACAGTATCCCGATGCCAAGGTGTATATTTTTTACATTGACGTCCGGGCACCGGGCCAGCGGTATGAAAAGTTCTATCAGAAGATCAAAGAAGATGAGAATGTCATTTTGATCAAAGGCAAGGTCGCCGAAGTCAGCGAAGATACCGCCACCGGGAATATTACCGTGGTTGCCGAAAATGCCGTGACGGGCGAAAAGGTTTCGCAAGCCGTTGAAATGGCAGTTCTGGCCACCGGTATGCAGCCGACGGCTGCAAACGCCAAGCTGCCGGCCGATCTTACATACAATGAAGACGGCTTTATCATCAATGATTTTGAAAAAGGCGGAATGTTTGCGGCTGGATGCGCCAACAAGCCCTCTGACGTGGTAACGTCGAATCAAAATGCAACCGGTATGGCCCTTAAAGCGATTCAAACCCTGGTGAGGAAGTAGGAGGTTATCCATGGATAAAAAATATGGTGTCTATATTTGCACAGGTTGCGGCATCGGAGATGCCCTGGTAATGGAAGATCTGTGTGCCGTGCCTGAAGAAGAAGGTTTTTCCGTTAAAACCCATCCGTTTCTCTGCGGAGCCGAAGGCCTTGAACTCCTTAAAAAAGATATCGCCGATGACGGCGTCAACACACTGATGATTGCCGCCTGTTCCCGCCGGGTCAATTACGATGTCTTCAAGTTCGAAGGCTGCATTGTCGACCGGGTGAACCTGAGAGAACAGGTGGTCTGGTCCCATCCCAGATCTGAATTCCCGGCCCTTACGGAAGACCAGAAAGATGACGGTGAATCCTTCGATCGTCTGCAGATGCTGGCCGAAGATTACCTGAAGATGAGCATGGCCAAGCTTGAAAAGATCGATCTGCCGGAGCCGTACAAAGTGGAAACCCTGAGCAGAAAAATTATGGTTATCGGCGGCGGCATCACCGGTATTTCAGCGGCCCTGGATGCGGCCAAAGCCGGCTATGAGGTTACTATCGTTGAAAAAGAGTCGTCTTTGGGCGGCTATGCGGCCAAGATGCGCAAACAACTGCCCAACGAAGACCCCTATGAAAATCTTATTCCACCGGTTATTGAAAGCAAGATCAAAGAACTGGAAGGCTATGACAATATCACCGTTAAAACCGAGACCATCGTAGCCCGTCTCGCCGGTGAACCGGGAGATTTCATTGTAACGCTGAAAAAGCCCGGTGAAAAAATCGAGTTTGACGTCCCCTTTCCGCTGCCCGAAGAGATGAAGTTCGATGAAAACGGCAAAGAGCTCGATGTTGAAGATCAGCATAAACGCTATCTGGAATACAATGAAGGCAAACTTGACATTTTGCAGTTCGATCCTGACGGTGAAAAGTTCGGAGCCGTAGTCCTGGCGGCCGGCTGGCGCCCGGATCAACCTGAGGGCGATGAATTTGCCCATTTGGGTTTCGGGGAACTGCCCGATGTCATCACCAACTGCCAGTTCGAAGAAATTGCCGCCAAGGGCAAAGTAACCAGACCGTCGGACGGCAAAGAAGCCAAATCCGTGGCCTTTATCCAGAGTCCCGGCAAGGGGGATGACGATGCTGATTTTAAGTATTGTGGATCGGTGACCAGCCTGGTGGCCCTCAAGCAGGCCAAATATGTACGCGAAGACTACGACGACAGCAAGGCCTATATCTTTTACCAGCACATGCGTACCCCCGGCCTGACGGAAAACTTTTACAAGAGCATCCAGCAGGACGAGGGCATCTTTCTGACCAAAGGCGACGTCATCAGCGTCTCTACAAATGGAGACGGCATGATTTTGGAAGCGGACAATACCCTTTTGGGAGAAAAAGTCAAGGTCATCGCCGATCTGGTTGTACTGGCCACCGGTATGGTCCCGGTAACCGTTGATGACCCTGTGGTCAACATGGCGTATCGCCAGGGACCTTCGTTTCGGGAGATCGGTCTTTTCGACGGCTTTTGCGATTCAAACTATATCTGCTTCCCGTATGAAACCCAGCGAACCGGTATTTATGCGGCCGGAGGCATCCGGCGCAGCATGACCATGGAAGAGTCCATGGAAGACGCCACCGGTGCCGCCCTTAAAGCGATTCAGTGCATTGAATCGGTCAACCGCGGCGTGTCCGTGCACCCCCGGTCCGGTGATATGACCTTCCCGGACTTCTTTTTCCAACGATGCACCCAGTGCAAGCGCTGTACCGAAGAGTGCCCTTTTGGCGCTTTAGATGATGATGAAAAGGGAACTCCCAAACCGAACCCGTCGCGCTGCCGGCGCTGCGGCACCTGCATGGGCGCTTGCCCCGAACGTATCATCGGTTTTGCCGACTTCAACATCGACAGTGTCGGCTCCATGGTCAAGGCCATCGGTGTGCCCTCTGAAGATGATTATTACGAGCCTCCCTTTAGGATCGTGGGATTTGTGTGCGAAAACGACGCCATGCCGGCCCTTGATATCGCCGGTTTGAACAGGCTTGTCTATTCAGCCGACGTGCGCTTAATCCCGATTCGGTGTCTGGGCTCCATGAACGTTATCTGGATCAAAGACGCCCTGGCCCAGGGCCTGGACGGAGCTTTCCTGCTGGGCTGCAATCACGGCGACGATTATCAATGTCATTTTATCAAGGGCAGCGAACTTTCGGAAATCAGAGTCCAAAAGATTGGTGAGGCCTTGTCGAGCCTGGCCCTGGAAGAAGAACGGGTCGCCCAGTTCCAGGTCGCCATCGACGAATACGATAAAATTCCCAAGATGATTAATGACTTTGTGGAACAGGTAGAAGCCCTCGGCCCCAACCCGTTCAAGGGATTCTAGTGATTGATGATTTTCGATTGACGATTGTAGATTGGATAGTTGCGCCATCCGACAGGATGAAGCAACTTAATTAAGGCTTCAATCGTCAATATTCAATATTCAATAGTAGGAGGTATTCTTATGACGGATAAATACCTGATTGAGCCTGATATAAATTTTGTGAAAGAGATCATCGGGCTGGGGGGCGACACCCTGAAAAAGTGCTTTCAATGCGCAACCTGTTCGGTGGTCTGTCCTATTTCTCCGGACACCAAACCCTTTCCCAGGAAAGAGATGATTGCGGCGTCATGGGGATTAAAGGACCGGCTGGTCGGCAATCTGGATATCTGGCTGTGCCATCACTGCGGGGATTGTACTACCAAATGCCCGCGCGGTGCCAAGCCGGGCGAAGTGCTGGGAGCTGTGCGCTCTTACGCCATCACGGAGTATGCTGCTCCCAAGGCCATCGGCAAAGCGGTCAATAACCCCAAAATGCTCCCTTTGCTTATGGGAATTCCCGTGGTGATCTTCCTGGTTCTGGGACTTATCACCGGTCTGCTCGATTTTTCACCGCCGCTGGGGGAACACGGGATCTCCCATTCTATGTTCTTTTCCACCTGGCTGGTCGATATGATTTTCGTTCCCCTGGCAGGCTGGGTTGTAATAGTTTTTGCCATGGGGCTCAAAAGATTTATCAATGATATCCATGAAAACGCCGTCCTGGAAGGCAAGACCGACAAGCAGGAGCTGGACTATGTTGGGTTAATCAAGGCGTTGTTTCGAGTTATCCCAACCATACTAAAACAGGACAAATTTTCGGAATGCTCGGAAAACAAAGACCGGGACCTGGCTCACTGGATGGTCTTTTTATCATTTATCGGACTTTTTATCGTCACCAATGTATTTTTCGTGGCCCTTTACGGTCTGCAGCTTCACGGTCCCTATTCCCAGTTGAACCCGGTTAAATGGCTCGCTAATATCAGCGGTGTGGCCCTTGTTGTCGGTGGCATTCTGATGATCAAGAACCGTCTTTCCAAAACCGATCAGACCAGCGTTTACAAGGACTGGTACCTTTTAGGGCTTGTCCTGGGACTTGGACTTACCGGCATGCTGACCGAAATGACGCGCCTGGCGGGTATGGCCGGTGTGACGTATGCTATGTATTTTGTCCATCTGGTGTTTGTGTTCAACCTGTTTGCATTTTTGCCGTTTTCAAAACTGGCCCACCTGGTCTACCGAACCGTGGCCATGGCATATAACGAATGGTCAGGCAGGAAATAACCACAAGCAAGCTACTAGTACCAAATTCGACCAACCAAGGGGATACAGAAATGTATCCCCTTTCTTTATTTCTGCCCTATTGAGTTAACTCCTCATCTTGATATTAAGCATAACAAAAATGGACAGGACATCATTTTGGAAACAGGTCTTTATCTTATCTCAACTTAATGAAAACAGATAGTTGCAAGATGTCTGTATCGGCAGAAGTCAAAAAAAGTCCTATCTATTCTATCTACTTCTTCCACAAAACAACGCAATGACGTAATTTGATCTGGTATTTTATTCTACAAAATTTACCCTTGACTTTAGAGATATTTATTGTATTAATTTAAGTAATAATATCAAAACGTTTACTTGGCATCTTCCAGCACCTCCTTCCCTAATGGGAAGTGGTGGCTCCTGTTGCTAGCTGCCACTTCTCTTTATTTGATGAATAGATTTACTAAAATCTTGAAATATTATAATACAAATTTGTCTAAAACAAGACAGCCAAAACTACCGCAGAAAGAAACAATGGCGGGCATCCTGCAGAATGTTGTGTGAATACTTCAAAAGAAAACCTAATTTGTACCGGTTTAATAGTGTGAATCGATATGAGAGTATCAAATGATAATGGTGGTGCTTGATGCAAGAGCGTTCCGTTCAATTCTTCGATAAAATAAAGACTTCAAAAAACCTTCCCTCACTTCCTCAAATTCTATTAAAACTGATCGAACTCTGTAATAGTGAAGACAGCACATTCAAGGACATCGCCCAAGTCATCGATAAGGATACGTCTTTAAGTGCCAAAGTTGTCAAGATGGTCAATTCTGTCTATTATGGACTATCCAAAAGGGTAACAAGTATTGATCAGTCTCTGGTACTTTTAGGGCAAAATACAATCAAAAATATTGCCATTAGCGCGTCGGTTAATCAAGCTTTCAGCAAAGCAAAAGACAATTCTGTTTTTGGGTTGAAGGTTTTCTGGAGGCACTCTCTGATGTGTGCCATATTGTCCAAGCTGATTGCTAAAAAGATATCATACGCTTCTCCTGATGAGGCATTTTTGACAGGGCTTCTTCACGATATAGGCAAGTTGGTTCTGTGGGTAAACTTTCCCAAAGAATATGCTGATATTCTTAATTCATCAAAAGGTCAGTGGGATCTGGTTTTAGCCGGAGAAGCACGCCATGGTACTACTCACTGTGAAGTTGGAGCTTGGCTGATCAAACGCTGGAAGCTTCAATCATTCATGGCAGATGCAGTGCGTTATCATCATGAAGCAGTCGATAGAATTCAAGATGCTCTTGCTCTCGTTAAGATAATATATGTTGGGAATATCCTTTGTCCCGAAACAAATAAAGAAAAAGAGGTCAAATTTGGAATAGCCAAAAATATTTTTGGATTTGAAAACTCTGAGGTAGAAGAAATCATCCTTCAAGCCGAAAAAGATGTAATAGATATCGCACAATCTTTAGATATAGATATTGAGCCGCTTGATGTTTCAGAAAAAACTGTTTCTGAAAAAGATCATGAAAAACAAGAAGATCTAATCCAGGAAGTAAAAGACATTACTTTGTTTCATGGCACACTCCAAAATCTTTTAGAGGCTCATGATGAAGATTCTATACTGCAAGCTGCACAGGAAGGGCTTCATATCTTGTTTGATGTTAAAAATGTTTTATTTTTTCTGCATGAATCAGAAAGAAATATTCTGCTCGGCAAGGGCATCGCTCCTGACAAAAATAATGATCCAATCAATGAAGTGACAATCCCCTTGCAAAATGGAAAAAGCCTTTTAGCCAAATCCCTTCTCCAAAGAAGGCCCCTTAATTCTTTCAGCGATTCAATCAAAGACAAACTTGCAATTATAGATGAGCAAATTATCCGCTTAGTTGAACAAGACGGTGTTCTTTGCCTTCCAATGATCGCACACAAACAATATGTTGGTGTAATAGTCTTGGGATTAGAAGAGGCTCGTGTCTCCCATTTAACTGATAAGATAAAGCTTCTGATGATGTTTACTAAACAGGCGGCTTCAGCTCTTCAAGCAAACTATTTGACCCAAAACCAGGCAAAATTAATTCAGTCTGAACGTCTGAGCGCCACGTCAACCATAGCTCAAAAGATTGTTCACGAAGCGAATACCCCATTAAGCGTCACAAAAAATTATCTTGCCATTCTGAAGAGAAAATTGTCTGAAGATCAGCCCGTTGAAGAGGAAATCAGGATTATTAATGAGGAAATCGATCGAGTGGCACTTATTATAAGTGAATTGTCTGATTTTTCAGAACTTAAAATCCAGCCAAACGATCCTGTGGATGTAAATGCCCTTTTGTCAAACCTGATAAGAATTTTTCAGGAATCCCTTATACTCAAGCCCGACATCAATACTCATTTAAAGTTAGACCCTTCACTTCCGGCGGTTATGACAGATAAAAACAGAATGACGCAGGTCTTTAGCAACCTTATCAAAAATGCCGCTGAGGCTATGTCGGGCAGAGGAAATCTTTGTATTAGCACCAGAGATATTTCAAATTACATCGCCGATAAAATAAACCAGGTTGCAGACAATACACAAGGGTATATGGAAATCATTATCGAAGATGATGGTCCGGGCATTCCTGATAGCGTTAAAGCACAACTCTTTGAACCTTATATTACCTCGAAAGGGGCCGGACATGCCGGTTTGGGACTCTCCATTGTTTATAATGCAGTCAAGGAATTAAAGGGGGCCATAACTTGTGAAAGCGGCAATAAAAAAGGAACGAGTTTTAAAATAGCTTTACCAATAACCCAACATCAAGAATCTTAAATTAAGGAGTTCAAGATGCCCAATAGTCCTAAAGTTCTCATAGTTGATGACGACTCCAGAATGTGCGAAAGCTTAAAGGCATTATTAAGCAATCAGGACTATATATTGAAAACATGCAATAGTGGTAAAAAAGCAATAGAATATTTGAACAAGGATGATTTTGATCTTGTGCTTCTCGACATGGTTATGCCTGATATGAATGGCTACCAAATCATGGATTATATAAACGATCAAAGTCCTGATACCCTGGTCATTGTTATTAGCGGACATGCTTCAATAAAATCAGCTATAAAATTTATAAAGAAAGGGGCCTACGACTGCATCAGGAAACCATTCGAGCCGGAAGAATTGTTGATTACAGTAAAAAATGCCCTTGATCACAAAAGGTTAGTGAGTGAAAACGATGTTATTAATGAAAAGCTGATACGGACAGAAGAATGTTACAGGTATCTGGTTAAAAATTCTCCTGACATTATTTATATGCTGGATAGTCAAGGCAACTTTAAATTTATTAGCAATGCAGCTGAGCGGTTACTCGGTTTTAAAATTGAACAACTTATTGGTCAGCACTATACTACTCTTATCCATGGCGATGATTTAGAAAAAGCTAAATGGTCATTTAATGAAAGAAGAACCGGCGATCGTGCTGCCTCCCAAATGGAATTGCGCCTAAAAGTCTGTGATGAAAATGGTCAGTTTAAGGATAGTAAGGTCGGACACCTGACTATTGAACTGAAATCAAACGGCATATACGAAGAGCCGATCAAAAAAGAGGATAAAAAATTCATTGGTACACATGGCGTTATAAGAGACATAGATGACCGGAAGCAGCTTGAATCCCAATTAAAACAAGCTTATAAAATGGAAGCTATCGGCACACTCACTGGTGGAATCGCTCATGAATTTAACAACATCCTCGGTATCATTTTAGGTAATACGGAATTAGCACTGGATGATGTTCCTGAGTGGAATCCTGCTCATTTCAACCTTGAAGAGATTAAAACAGCAGGCCTGCGTGCCAAAAATGTTGTCAGACAGCTTCTCAGTTTCATCCGAAAAACCGACATAAAGCGACAACCTATAAGTCTAATCCCCGTCATCAAAGACGCTCTCAAGTTTTTGCGATCCACGTTAACTGCTAATATTGATATTCGTCAGAACATTCAAGATACAGCTGATACCATCCTTGCTGATCCAACTCAAATCAATCAGATAATGATCAATTTATGCACTAATGCTTCTCACGCCGTGGAAGAAACCGGGGGGATGCTGGAAGTCGGAATGCAAAATGTTTTTTTGGATGAAGATTCAACTTCTATGCTTGACCCTGAATTGACCCAGGGCAACTATGTCAAAGTGACTGTAAGCGATACTGGTCATGGCATAGCCCCGGAAATCCTAGAACGGATATTTGATCCCTATTTTACAACAAAAGAAGTTGGAAAAGGTTCCGGTTTGGGGCTATCAGTGGTTCAAGGCATTGTCAAAATCCATAAAGGTGCAATTACTGTTGACAGCGAACTCGGCAAAGGAACCACTTTTAGCGTTTTTTTTCCCTTGACTGAAGAAGAAGTGGTGACAGAATCTAAAACTATTGAGAAACTTCCTACTGGTAATGAAAAAATACTCTTTGTTGATGATGAAGAATCAATCGTGTTTATTGTGCAACAGATACTGGAGCGATTGGGATATCAGGTCGAAGTAAAAATAAATCCTGTCGAAGCTCTGGAATTATTTCGTTTGAACCCTGATCAATTTGATCTGGTGATCACCGACATGGCGATGCCGCAGATGACCGGTGACAAGCTGGTGAAAGAAATTTTAAACATCCGCTCTGAAATGCCGATAATCTTCTGTACCGGATTTAGTGAAAAAGTTGCAGAGGAAAACGCAAAAGAACTTGGCGTCAAAGCTTTTGCCATGAAACCCCTGGTTATACGCGATCTTGCAATGGTGGTTCGAAAAGTTCTGGATGAGGTATAAAAAAAGGAGATGTCAGGGGACATCTCCTTTTTATGCTGCAGGTCAAACTGATTTTGTTATCAGGATTATGAAAGATTACTCTTCGCCGGTTGCAGCGCCGTGCATCTTGATTTCGACTTTTTCTTCAAGCTCTTCATAGTACTGGCGAAGGATTTCAACAACTTCATCCCGTCCAAAATGATCGGGAAGCTCGCCGCCTTCTGAAAGCATTTTGCGCAGCATGGTTCCGGAGAGCAGTACCCGGTCCTCTTTGCCGTGGGGGCAAGTCCTTAAGGATGCCATACCGTCGCACTTGTAGCAGTAGAAGGTCCAGTCGATCTTTAAAGGTTTGCACAGCAGCATTTTGCCGGGATCATCAGAGGTCGGAATCTTGTCAAAGATCGTCTGGGCTTCGAACATGCCGTAAAAGTCACCCACACCGGCATGGTCCCGGCCGATAATCATGCGTGAGCAGCCGTAGTTCTGACGGAAGGTGGCATGCAGCAGGCCTTCACGGGGCCCGGCATAGCGCATGTCAAGGGGATAACCGCCCTGTACCACGTTATTTTCCACAAAGTAGCCCTTTACAAGGGCATCGATGCATTTAACGCGAACGTCGGCCGGAATATCACCCGGTTTCAGGTTACCGACCAGCGAGTGAATATAGACACCGTCGCAAACTTCAACGGCAATCTTGCACAGGTATTCGTGGGATCGGTGCATGGGATTTCTGAGCTGCAGCGCGGCAATCTCGGTCCAGCCTTTATCTTCGAAGATCTTGCGGGAGTCTTCGGGCCGCATATAGGTGCCCGCAAATTCGACGGGGTATTCACCTTCACTCAACACTTTGACCGGACCGGCGATATTAACATCATTCTGCGCCATGACCATCTGAACGCCGGGGTGATCGTCTTGGGAAACTTTCCAGAATTCCTCGACCGTTGGGGTCCCTTCCCCCATAAAAACCTTCTCGCATTCATACTTTTTGTCGGCCTCGGTCATTTCATACTTCTCGGTGACCTGCATAGTGGCCATGATTTCATCGCCTTCCGGGTCGTAAAGTGCAATCTCATCGCCTTCACTAATACCGTCAGCATCTTCTTTGGATGCATCCAGCGTCACCGGAATGGGCCAGAATGTCCCGTCGGCAATTTGAAAATTATCACAAACACCCTGCCAGTCCGCCTTGGTCATAAAACCTGTCAGCGGGCTGAAGCCTCCGATCCCCATCATGATTAAGTCACCCTTTGAGCGTGGTGCAATAGAGATCTTTTTAAGGCCCTCGGCCTTTTTCTTTTCCGCTTCCAATTCAGCGCCTTCAAGTAGGCAGCAAGTTAAGCCTTTGCCGCCATGAGGTGGAATTAAATTTGACATAAGTCTTTCTCTCCTTTCGCTTTTTATATTAAAATAAATGGCTTTTAGAACACCATCTCGATTTTACCAAAAGAGTACAATTAATAGGGATAAAACTATTTGTCAAGCAGAATTCCAGCACTAATGTGTCAATCGCTTTCAAATGCAATATATTGTATTATTTATATTGTTGACACGCAATATATACTGGCGATATGCTTTTTCCCAGAAAGTCGATAATAGTAGACAAAAATTGAATGATTTATTAATATGCTTAACGAATCAAACATATTGCGAAATTGACTATCTTTTTTCTCAAGCTATTAGATCGAGTTAGTGTCCATCCATAAATACTTTTGAGCACTAAATAGTTTTATCAACAAAAAGGGGGGGGCGAATGACTGCAATAAATTTAGAAGAGGCCAGAATCAACTTAGAAGGCCAATGGCTGTCTGCTGAAGATCTGACTAGCATGATCCAGGAAAAAATGCAGGCCGGTGATATGAAATTTTCAAATCTTGCCACTGCCCTGGAGGAGCTTAACAACGCGCTGGAAAATTCAACCACGTTGGATATAAAGCTTGTTCTTACAAAAGGAGAATACGAAAAATTAAAAGCTGCCGGCGGTGACGATGACCGCAAGTCTGTTCGCAAAGCGCTCATGGCGTTCATCGGCGGCAGTACCGCCGGCCTAAAGAGGCTGGCTATTAAATGCCCCAAATGTAAAGCTTCTATCGAGATACCAACAGATGAAAGACCCCTTGATGTCGAATGCCCCAAGTGTGGTACCGGCGGCCGTTTAACAGCACAGAACAAGTGGGCCAAGCTCGACTAATTAGTGCCCATCCATTTAGGACTTTTTAAGGGCTCGCCAATAATACCTTCGCATTTTCCTACCCTGCCACGATTCTTAACGGTCGCAACGTTAAAAAATGGCCCTATAATCAGCTTGATTTTTCTTAAAAACATAATATAATACAATTAATCAATAAAGGTCCGTTCTTAATTGGCGGACCGGTTTCGCTCTGAAGGCAAGATCCATTTGTCAAAGCGGCAACCTGCAGTTTGGAACCATGAGAATTTTTTTGAAAGGAGCGTGTCACTATGGCTAATGGAATTGTAAAATGGTTTAATAGCAGCAAAGGTTATGGCTTCATTGAGCAGGAAGATGGCCCGGATGTATTTGTTCATCATTCAGGCATCAATGCTACCGGTTTCAAGACTCTCTATGAAGGCGACCGGGTTACTTTTGACATTGAGCAGGGGCAAAAAGGTCCTGCTGCAGTAAATGTCACTGTAGTTTAGCTTAAATTTTTGAATTAGAAAAGGGCGTTCCATTTGATTTTAAATGAACGCCCTTTTTTGTGGTTTTTATTCTTTTTGCAACCAAAATTGCTGGTCTCGCAAAAAGGTAGGAAAACGACCTTTTTACGAGAGTATTTTGTATTTGGTTTTTAGTGTTTGGTGATTTAACATAATGGCATATAAGCATATATTTCAAGGAAAACACAAAATACTAAACACCAAACACCTGATGAATTTTGTTTTTTAGAATTTCATCACAACTTGCCGGTAGCGGCGTGAAAAACGTTTTGCTGAAATTTTTCATTCTGGCTTCAATGCTGTTGGGGCTGCCCATGCTGGGCATCATTCTTGCGGGGTACCCGGTTTTAAGATATTTGGAGTTTCCTCCTGAAACGCTGTACGTTTCCCATGCACCGTTTTCCTGGGTTGCTTTTACTGCTTACACTCTTTTTATTACTGCAGTGGTACTGCCACTCTTTATTCCGGTGATTCGATCAATCCGGCGATCTATACCAGATAGTGCGACCGTCTTTCCTTTTCCGTGGTGGGGCCGGCTGGGAGTTATTACCGGCATGCTTTTTTGGATACTGGCCTGGACCCGCTTCCCCTGGTTTGCCGGCCTGCAGCCACATACGTTCACTCCCTTGTGGCTTTCGTATATCCTGGTCATCAACGCCCTGTGTTATCGGCGCAGCGGCCGCTGCATGTTAATCAACCGCAGTCGATATTTTCTGCTCCTTTTCCCGGCAAGTGCGGCCTTCTGGTGGTTTTTTGAATACCTAAACCGGTTTGTTCAGAACTGGCACTACACGGGTGTCCATTACGGTACCGTGAAGTATTTCTGTCTTGCTACCCTACCGTTTTCAACCGTACTGCCTGCGGTTTTAGGAACCCGGGAGTGGATTGCCGGCTTTCCCTGGATTAAGCAGGAGTTCAAACATTTTCTGCCTCTTGGCTTTTCACACCCCAAACTTGCGGCCTGGACCGCTCTGGGGATATCCGCTTGCGGCTTGACCGGCATCGGTATCTGGCCGGATTACCTTTTTCCCCTCCTGTGGGTATCACCTCTGATGATCATCGTTTCACTGCAGGCCCTAATGCGAGAAAGGCATGTACTGTCAGTCATCTTTAAGGGCGATTGGCGCGGTGTGATTTCTTCAGCGGCGGCGGCACTGTTTTGCGGCCTGTTTTGGGAGATGTGGAACTACTATAGTCTTGCCAAATGGCACTACAGTGTACCGTTTGTCCACCGTTTTCAAATATTTGAAATGCCGCTTTTAGGGTTTGCCGGCTACCTTCCTTTCGGGCTCGAGTGCCTTGTGATCGGAGACCTGCTCTCTCGTCTACAAAATCCAGTTGACAAATCAAAATGAATAGAAGCAACATCCTTATGCCTCGTCAGATCAAATAATGTTGGTTCACCGCCGGCCGGCCCCGCTGAAAACGGGGTGCGCGCAAAGGCAAAAAATATGTGCGTCTCTGCGGTGAGATACCATTTCCGGGCTAAAGTGCTATATATAGGTTTTTTTAATTGACAGACAACAATATGTTGATATATGGAGAATGAAAATGCAACATAGTGATAATATGCTAAAGTAATTTGTTCTGCCCGTCGAAATAAGTTTAGAAAACATACCGACCAGCTACAACTTAGAAAGTATGATAATATGGGCAAGAATATCGGATTTGTTTCCACCCGATTTGCAGGCACAGACGGCGTCACTCTGGAAGCAAGCAAGTGGGCGGGCGTCTTTGAAAACAGCGGACACAACTGTTTCTGGTTTGCCGGCAAATTAGACCGTAATGCTGACAGAAGCTTGCTGGTCCCTGAAGCCCATTTCCAACACGATAAAAATGTCTGGATCAATTCTCAGGTAGATGGCACTGTTGGACGCACGCCATCGGTAACCCAAGAGATTCACTCCCTGCGATCGCAATTAAAAACTTGTCTTTACCAGTTTATCGAAGATTTTAACCTGGATCTTTTAATCGCGGAAAATGTCCTCAGTATTCCAATGCATGTCCCGCTGGGACTGGCATTGACGGAAACAATTGCTGAAACACAGATTCCCACCATTGCCCACCATCACGATTTTTCATGGGAGAGGATCCGTTTTTCCGTGAATGCCCTGAGCGACTATATCCGCATGGCTTTTCCACCCAACCTGCCCAACATCAAACATATTGTGATCAATTCCGAAGCTCAGGAGCAGTTGGCTCTGCGCACAGGGATTGCATCGATCATCATCCCCAATGTTCTGGACTTTGAAAATCCGCCCAAGCCTGATATTGAAGCCGCCCGTGTTTTCCGAAAAGCCATCGGCCTGGAACCGAATGACAAGATGATTTTGCAGCCCACTCGCATCGTGCAGCGCAAAGGGATCGAATATGCCATTGAATTGGTCAAGGAATTGAAAGATCCTGGCAATAAACTGGTAGTATCCCATGAAGCCGGAGATGAAGGCTATGAATACGCCGAATGGCTGCAAGAATATGCCCGTGAACATGATGTCAACCTGCGGCTAATCACAACCCGGATAGCAGATCCGTTGAGCAACAATGGCAACGGTGAGTGCGAATATTCGCTCTGGGATGTTTACCCTTTTGCGGACTTTATCACCTATCCCAGCCTATATGAAGGATTCGGCAATGCTTTTTTAGAAGCCATTTACTTCAAAAAGCCAATATTGGTCAATCGCTATGCCACTTTTGTCAGGGATATCGAGCCGCTGGGATTTGATTTAGCGGTTATGGATGGCTATCTCTCAAGGAAAACCGTCCAAAGTGTCGTTGAAATTCTGGAAACACCCGAGCGCAGAAAACAAATGGTTAATTATAATTATAAAGTTGCCACCCGGCATTATTCGTATTCCGTTCTACGGACCCGGCTCAATGCTATTTTGAACTATTTCTTCGGTAGTGATGTCAGAGGACTTTCCGCTAAAGCAACGTTTCCGATATATGAAGGTATGGATATTGCGCCCCACCAGACTCTACCACGGCACTTTGACAGCCACAGTTTCCCAAGACGTTCTATCTAGTAGTCTATATAGATCAAAATCTGAAAATTGTTGTCAAATTCTGGTATGACACTTTGGTTAAAGCAACACGCAGATAGCGGTATTCATATCGCCCTTCAAGGAAATGACAGGACCGGAGTAACTCGGCGACAATTCTTGAGTTAAATCTTTATTAGTTCATACTTGCGGCTTCCAAGGCCGATCTGTTCGGCGTAATCGAGCTGGATCTCCCAGTCTATGTCGGGATAAATGCCCCTGAATTTATCCTCACCGCATTCTGTGTTGGTTTTCAGGCAGGAGTCCGGCAGGGCCTGTTCACGATTTACAAGATCGACAGACGCCTGGTCAATGGCCACCGGATCAGTGGCGGCAACGATGCCGATATCTCTGACGATGGGCGCATCGTTATAACCGTAGCAGTCGCACGCCGGCGAGACATTATTGATAAAATTCAGGTACAAGGCCTTGCCTTCTTTATTCTTTAAAACACCCAGGGTGTATTCCACCATTTTTTCCAGAAAAACGGGTATGGCCTGATTCCACTGGATTTCAATGGCGCTTTCGGGGCAGATGAGGATACATTCCCCACAGCCGATACACTTTTTGGAGTCCAGCACCGCCTTTTCCTGCTGCAACGCAAGCGCCTGCACAGAGCAGTGGCTGACGCAGTCCCCGCAGCCGACGCATTTTTCCTTATTAACCTGGGGCGCCACGGTGGAATGCTGTTCCAGTTTTCCCCGGCGCGACGCGCAGCCCATTCCCAGGTTTTTAATGGTTCCACCGAAACCGGAAAGCTCGTGGCCTTTGAAGTGGGCTACTGATATAAGGGCATCGGCGGCGACAATCTCCGATCCGATGTACACCCTTTTACAGTTTTTTTGATTGACAACAGCAGCGGTTTCGCTTTTGCCTCTAAGCCCGTCTGCGATGATTAAAGGGGCATCCACCACGGCATAAGCAAAACCGTTTTGAATCGCTGTTGCAAGATGTTGCGCAGAGTCGCTGCGAGTGCCTGCATATAGCGTATTGGCATCGGTTAGAAATGGGAATCCGCCGGCGCTTTTGATGGTTTCCACAACTTTACGCAAAAATACGGGCCGGATGAAAGCAGTATTTCCCAGCTCGCCAAAGTGGAGCTTGACGGCAACAAGATCTCTTGCTTTGATCTTTTCAGAAAGCCCGGCCGTATGCATTAACCGTGCAAGCTTGCCAATCAGATTCTCTTTAGGCGTTGCTCGCAAATCGATAAAATAGACGCTGCTCTTCATCCTATCCTCCCCCTATGTTAATAATTCATCCTCAAAGATTTAAGGCTCTGAATTAAATTATGTGAAAGTCATTTACCACCTGCTGCCGGAGCGCTGCGCTTAAGGATCACTTCGTTTAAGGAGCGGCCTGCGGCCTCGAGGAAAAAAAATTATATCCGCATTCGTGTGTGTCGTCTAACGGATTCATCTTGTATAATTATTTTCAGAGTGGTAAGCGGTGACTGCTATAATTTATGAGACCTTTGAAAAAGTCAAGGTGTTTGAGCAAAGGCAAGCAGGAGCAATGGACGTCAATACCAAACTGGTGGTTTTGGACAAAATTTACAGAGTGTATGATGATTTTACCGGCAAGCTGGACCTGGCATGCCAAAAATATTGTGCCCATTGCTGTACGTGCAATGTAACCTTGACGACCCTTGAGGGTTATAGAATTGCCCGGCACCTGATTTCAAGCGGGCAGTCGAGTCTGTTTGAAAAGCTGCAGGCGGTGTTGAGCAGCAAGCGCTTTCAGCCCGTGGTAACGACCAACAAACTGGCAGAACTTTGTGCGCTGGGAAAGGATCTTCCCTTAGAGTCCAGCGATCCGGCCTGGGGACCTTGTCCGCTATTGAAAAATGACGAATGCCTAATTTATTTGCAAAGACCCTTCGGCTGCCGGTGTATGGTTTCAAAACACAACTGCCGGGAAACCGGCTATGCGGACATGGATACTTTGGTGCTTACAGTTAATAATGTATGCCTGCAGTATATGGAACACATCGATGCGCATGGCTTTACGGGAAATCTAAGCGATGTTCTGGACGTGATGGCAAAGGAACAAAATCGTCAACATTATAAAAGTAACAAGCTGAAGGTCGCCGGCACCAGCCTGATCGCCAACCGGCCGATTAAGGTCCTGATGATACCACCGGAGCACCGGCATGAAGTGAAACCGATACTCGACGCTCTCAACAGAATTCAAGTCCCCATGAAATGATGAAGATAAATAAGGGTCATATACAAGACGCAGTCGATGGGACTTTTTAAGACGCTATCAAGGTTTGCCGGGCGGTTGCATGCGTTTAACAAGCTCAGAAACAAGTTGCCCGTTGGGTGATTTAGCCGCCGGATTGACGGCCGCCAGTTCCTCCCAGGCTCGCACAGCACCGGCCAGATCGTTCAGGTCATGCATCAGCACAATACCCTTGTTGAAACGCGAAACTTCGTGGCGGGGATCAACGGCAATGGCCTTGTCAAAAGCCTTAATAGCTTCGGCAGGCTTGCCGCTGCGACGGTACATGACCCCCATATCGGTCAAAACATTGGCATTGTCGGGCTTCAGGGCCAAAGATTTCTGGTAGGCATTGATGGCTTTTTCATGATTTTCGCTATCAAAGTAGAGGTTGCCCAGTTGAATCCAGGCCTCGGCATCATTAGGATTCTGGTTGGTTATTTTTTCGAGTTCAAAAATCCTGGCGGCCGTTTCAACCGAAGGGCCCTTGGCATCGGCCTGCGGCGGTGGTGGTTGCGATCGTGGCGGTGCAGAAGCAACCGGCAGTCCGCTGCTTGACTTATAAACCGTTACAACCACTCCCATCAAAAACCCCACGACCAGGGTAATGATGGCGACCCAGAGCATGGTTTCTTTTTTTACATAACCTGTTGTTGGTACTTCGTTTTGTTTAGTCATTTTGTCATCCTTTAGTTCCTTAATTGTTTATTTGTGCTTATTGTGGCAAATCCTATTCCATTGCTACGAAGACACCAAGGCAGTCACTGGTGAACCGTTATCAGTGAAAAGTGATCAGTAAGAGCAAACTGATTACTGACATTTGTGCCTTCCCGCCTGCCAAAGTAAGTACGACGGACAGGTGTGGCAAATATTTTCTGGTTCCGGATTGTCCATATCAGGGGTTTTCACAGCTTAAACAATTGAGCAGCATTCAAACCGCAGATCGATTCAATCTCAGCTTTTGATAGTCCGGAAATATCAAGCTCCCGGAAATACCTGGCCGGATTAATAAGCGGAAAGTCACTGCCAAAAAGAATCTTATCCAGCCCGACGATATCCTTGGCATAGCGGTATATTTCCGGGGCATAAAGAAACGGAGATGCCGCCGTGTCAAAATAAACATTTTTAAGGCTTGCTCTTACCTCCTTCTTAAGGAGGGCAAAGAAAAAGATTCCCCCGCCCCAGTGAGCCAGCACGATAACATTTTCCGGGAATTTTTTAACCAGATCGTATATCTGCTTCAAGGTATGCGGTGTTTTTCCGGGGTACGTATGGCCCACCGGCTCATTGGTGTGGATCAGTACCGGAAGATCCTTGTCCCGGCAGATCTGCATCAGGGGGGCCAGTTTATCAAGAGCTTCATCATCGATACCGGATTGATAAAAGGCAAGTTCACCAATACCTGCAAGCCCTCCTTCCAGGCATCGCAAAGCTTCCGTGGCAGCGTCCCGGCTGAAGGGATCCAGGCAGCACAAGCCGATAAGACGCTTAGGATATCTTGCCACGGCTTCCAGGATATAGTCATTGTGCTTGATAAATGTCTGCGATTTTTTCCAGGGGAACCCAAAAATAACGGATTTGTCGACCCCCTGCCGGTCCATTGCAGCGACGATCTCTTGGGCCCCGACAAGTTTTGAACCCGGCAAGCTGTATAAAAGCTTGAAAGCAGGTTCAGACGCAAAATAAGCTTCCCGATTTTCCCGTATCCCTTTAGGAAAAATATGAGTATGAAAATCGATGACCATTGATATAGCTCCACGCAAACAAAAACGTTTTGTTGACTGAAAGTAATTCTATACAATATATACACTTAATTAACAACCTTCTATCAATGTCCGTTGACAGTTGCCCGTTGCCCGTGGGAAAAAATAAGAGGTGGTTAGTGTCCATCCATAAATTTGGAATATTCAATAACTGCCGACCACTGACAACGGACCACTAACAACGGACATCACTAATGTTTTTAATTGTAGGCATTGCTCCTAAAACAAAAATTTTAGACCATTCCCCCAGGATCTGTCCCGCCTGCGGATTGGCCCAGGCGCGACTGAAACGGGTGGACAGCTATTTCAACCTGTTTTTCATTCCTCTTATACGGGTTAAAAAAGGGGAACCGTTTATCATCTGTGACAGGTGTGAAAGCATTACATCTGAGACGACCTCCGGATATTATTCCCCGTGGGACAAAAAGAAATCAAGGTGCAATTCTTGCGGCGGGACACTGGACGGTGAGTTCAAATATTGCCCTCATTGCGGCAAACCGGTTACGCTGAATATTTCATGAAAGCTTTTAGCACTCAATTTGAACGCCATGTTGTTCTGGTTGCGCCTGATATCCCCTGGAACACCGGCAATATCGGGCGTACTTGCTTAGGAACCGATGCCTCTCTGCATTTGATAAAGCCGCTGGGATTTTCATTGGAAAACCGGGATATGAAACGGGCGGGGTTGGATTACTGGCACCGGGTAAAATTGACGATCTGGGACGATTTTGAAAGTTTCGAGAAAAAAATGGACCCCCAAAAAGACGAGATGGTTCTGTTTACCAAAAATGGAGCTAAACCTTTCTGGGACACGCCGTCACCTGCGAGGCTCTTTCTGGTTTTCGGCTCGGAAACCAGAGGACTTCCCCAAACAATCGTATCAAAATATAAGCATGCCACCTATCAGATCCCCATTACCGACGCGATCCGCAGCCTTAACCTGTCCACCGCGGTAGGCATTGCATTGTACGAAAGCCTGCGCCACTAGTCCCTTTTTTGCCACGAAATTTACGAAGAACTACATTTTTTTTAAATAGCCACAGACGCACACAGACGAGTCTTCGCTGCGCTACGCCCCCGCAAGCAGGCGCAGACTTTTGCCCTGCGGACATTCGCAGGGCAAAATCACGTATCGCTTCGCCAAAGAAGTGTAATTGGATAGCCCTTATATTTACCCGAAGGGCATGACATCTAATAGTTTGCACTGCCTGTGGCAGTGCAAACTATTAGTCTGTGTAAGTCTGTGTGTGTCTGTGGCTAAATTGATTTTTAGCTTTGATTGGTGCAAAAAAATAGGGCCCGAAAAATTCGGGCCCTATGGGGTAAATCAGATGAATCGATTGTTACGTTATTAGAACAATCCTGTCACCTTTCCGGTTTCAACGTCCACATCCACCCTGCGGTAAGCAGGATCGGAACTGGTTCCCGGCATCAGGCTGATAGCGCCGCAAACCGGACAAAGGAACTTGGCGCCGGAGAAGATCAGCACGTCCTGGACCGGCAGGGTCCATCCCTTGGGCACACCCTTGACCGCCGGGTCATGGGTCAGCGAGAGGTGGGTCTTGACCATCATGGTGGTGTATTCATCGTACTGGGGATCGTTTTCAAGCATCTTGGCCTTGGCTTCGGCCGCGGGCGTCCAGGCCACACCGTCGGCGCCGTAAACGTTCTTGGCGATCAGGTCAACCCGGTCACGCAGCTTGGTTTCCAGAGGATACAGGAATTTGAAATCACCCGGATCGTCACAGGCTTCGATGACCGCATCGGCAAATTCCAGGGCGCCGTCACCGCCGTCGGCCCAGTGGGTGGACTCTGCACAGCGGGCCCCGGCTGCCTCGGCTGCCTTGCGCACCATGGCTACCTCAGCATCGGTATCGTTGTGGAAGCGGTTGATGCAGACCACCGGGTTGACGCCGGCCAGGCGGATGGTTTTGATGTGGTGTACCATATTATCCACACCCGTTTCCAGGAATTCCAGCCCTTCTCTCGTATACTCAGGAGGCAGCGCCAGGCCGGCTACGACCTTGGGACCACCACCGTGCATCTTCAGGGCTCGGATGGTGCTGGTAAGAACGGAGACGTGGGGTTTCAGTCCGCTGTAACGGCATTTGACGTTCCAGAACTTCTCAAAGCCGATGTCGGCACCGAAACCGGACTCGGTCACATTGTAGTCAAAAATCTTCAGGCCGACCCGGTCGCCGATAATTGAAGATTGACCCACGGCGATGTTGGCAAACGGTCCGGCATGCACCATACAGGGCTGATATTCAGCGGTGCACATCAGAGTCGGATTAATGGTGTTTTTCATCCAGGCGGTCATGGCATTGCCGACTTCCAAATCGCCGGTGGTTATCGGTTTGCCGGTTTTGTCAAAGGCCACGGTGATGTTGTTTAGTTTTTCACGCAGATCGGCGAGATCATAAACAATGGAAAGAATTGCCATCAGCTCGGAGCTTACCGCGATCCCGAACTTGGACTGCATGACCATGCCGTCAAACCTGCCGCCCATACCTATAACGATATTTCGCAAAGCCTGAGCACAAAAATCCATGATCCAGCCCATCTCTACTCGTGTGGGATCGACGTCCAGCCTGGGCATACGCGTCAGACGCGCAAGCTGTTCATCGTTGTAGTTGCGCTCATGCTGCATTCTGGCGGTGAGTGCCACCATGGCCAGGTTGTGAGCGTTCATGATGTCGTTGATGTCGCCGGTGAGACCCATGGAGAATTCGGTCATGGGAATCAGCAGAGAGTTGCCGCCGCCGGCCGCGGTTCCCTTGATGTTCATGGTCGGTCCACCCGAGGGCTGCCGCAGAACGCCACCAACATTTACTCCGCGTTTGCCCATACCTTCCATAAGACCGCAGGAAGTGGTGCTTTTGCCTTCACCCAAAGGCGTGGGCGTGATGGCGGTCACTTCAATGTACTTGCCATCCGGCTTGTCCTTGAGCCGCTCGATAATCTTCATGAAATCCAGTCTGCACAGTCTCCCCTGGGGGATAATTTCATCTGGTTCAAGACCCAGTTTTTCCCGCCATTCTTCAGGAGTAGGCATGTTTTCTTCGGCCGCTTCTGAAATCTGCCAGTCGGCCATTTCTACCGCATTGTAAGCCATCTACTCAACCTCCTCTATTTAAAGTTAAAAGATACGGGAACCCAATGCTAAATCACCCGCATGGTTCCCTGCACTTTATTCATTTTATAGGGTTATGAACCCTATATCTTCCATCAGATGGTTCCCATGTAAATAAAAAACCCTGATAGACCAGTTGTTTTTTTAGGTTAAAACAACAAGCACTTATACTTAAAAAGAACTTAAAAAGCACTGGCGGTATGTTACCATCAACTAAAAATTGCCTTAAAGCACATGCAATCTTATTTGGCAAGTAATATGTTAATGTTTTGGATAAAAAAATGATGGCGTCGTAAAAAGTCCCCTCTACTGCGTTGTAGTATTTTTTCAGACACTTGACATACTACATGTATAGCCTCGTTCCTGAAAAAATACTACGCCTTTTTATCCCGCCGTGGTTTGGCGGGGGTATATGAATCTTTTTACGAAATCATCAAGATTAATCACCGTGCGATTTTTTCCTATACCATGAGACCTTTGAAAAATGTTGCCCGCATTCATCACTATAAGTTCGGGCTGTGCAGTTGATAAAGCCTGAAATAAAACCCCTGGCGCTGCATCAGTTCGTCGTGAGTCCCGGTTTCGATAATCCGGCCTCTGTTGAGCACCATAATACGGTCGGCTCCCCGGGCGGTTGAAAGACGATGGGCAACGATGATGGATGTGCGGTTGGCCATCAGGTTAGAAAGAGCTTTCTGGATTTTAAGTTCTGTGGACGAATCGATATATGAGGTGGCTTCGTCCAGTATAATAAGATCGGGGTTGCGGGCCAAGGCCCGCGCAATCGATATGAGCTGGCGTTCTCCGCTTGAAATTGACATTCCGCCTTCGGCAAGAACGGTATCAAGACCGCGGGGCAATCTGTCGATGAGGGTATTGCAGTTTGAGTCCTTGATCAGCTGCTGCATATTTTTTCCCAAAATGCCGTCTTTGCCCAGGGTAATATTGTCACGTACAGTTTCGGAAAACAGAAAAGGATCCTGCATAACCAGGGCCATTTTCTCCCTTAATTGAAAAGTGTGTATCTTTTTGATATCTATGCCGTTTACAAGCACCTGGCCTGATGTGGGATCATAAAACCGGGTAATGAGGTTGATAATCGATGTTTTCCCCGAGCCGGTCGGTCCCACCAAAGCAACAGTTTCGCCGGCTGAAACTTTAAAAGAGACCCGTTTAAGTACGGTTTCACCTTTTATATATGCAAGGGAAACATCTTTTAAAGCAATTTGGGTAATGTTATCCAGCGCACTTGTAAAAGTTTGGGTTTTAAGGCCGGATGTTGATCCGCGCTCGACTGTCGATACAGGCTGCGGAAGCCTTTCAGTACTGTCCAAAATTAAAAAAATTCTTTCAGCCGATGCCATGGCATTTTGCATGATATTATATTTTTCGGCGAGGTCTCGAATGGGCCTGAAAAACATTCTCATATAGGAAATAAAGGCAACCAGCGCTCCGAGGCTGATACTGCCGGTCATCACTTTGCCGCCGCCGTAATAGATTACGATCGCTATGGTTACCGCGCCCAGAAGTTCTATAACCGGCATAAAGACAGCAAAAACATGGACCTGTCGCATACCGGCCAGATAATGTTCATGATTCAGTTTGGAAAAATCCCGGTAATTCTCCTTTTCCTGCAAAAAGAGCTGGATAACCTTTAGGCCGCCGATGGTTTCCGAAAACTTGGTATTAATCTCGGCAATCTTGATCCTGAGAACTCTGAAAGCTTCCCGGGCCTGGCCGGCAAAATGGATGGACGCCAGCAGCACAACCGGGAGCACCATAAAAGAAATAAGTGTCAGTTGCCAGTTGATGCCTAAAAGAACAGCGGTGATTCCTAAAAGCAAAAAAAGATCCTTGAAAATAAATACAATCACGGATGTGAACAGTTCGTGCATGTTTTGAATATCATTGGTGACCCGGGTGACGAGACGGCCCACGGGATTACGGGTAAAAAATGCCACCGACAGGCTCTGGATATGCTCAAACAGGCGAACCCTCAGATTATGCATGATCATCTGCCCCACATATTCCATCACCATAACCTGCACAAAGTTGAGAACAAACGTCACCAGCACAATCACGAGAAAATAAGCGGCAATCATGCTGACCCCGGCCAGGTCGCTACGGCGCAGCACAGCCAGTTCTTTTTTTTCCAATTGCTCAAGATCGTCTAATTTAACGAGGGCAAATGATTCGTATCTTTTGAAGATGTCTGCATTTTTTTGGACAATAGCCTCAACTTTGGCATCCGCCAGATCAGCCCGCAGGTATCTGACGTTACTATCAGCCACATCCCGACCAAGACCTTGCACGGATTCTGCCTGCGGCACGATATAGCGGTCGATTGCAATCTTGGTGAGATACGGCAGAGAAAGGTCCAGCAGGGTGATAACAACCATGAGAACAATTGATAAGCCCAGGAGCAGTTTGTAAGGCCTCGCATACGGATACAGGCGCTTTAACAATTTTACATCATAAGGCTTGCCAAGCTGCTTTTCCTCAAAATATCCAAAATCAGTGCGCATTAATAAATTCCTCCTCTATTTCCTGGAGGCGAAATATTTTGGCATAGTACTGATTGTTTGCCATCAATTGAGTATGCGTTCCGGATTCCACAATACGCCCCCTGTCAAGGGCGATGATATGATCGGCAAAACGGACTGCAGAAATTCGATGGGAGGCAATAATAATGGTTCTGTTGTCGGCCATGGATCTGACGGTCGTGATAATGTCACGGCCGGTTTCCATATCCACCTGGCTGATGGGGTCGTCCAGGATCACAATGCCGGCCTCATTCAGCAGGGCACGGGCCAGGGCAACACGCTGTTTCTGTCCACCGGAAAGAATGACTCCCTTTTCGCCGACAATGGTATCAAAGCCTTCGGGAAATGATTGGATGGTATCATAAAGGACTGCTCTTTGGGTCGACTGTATTAATTCCACCTCTTTTGCATCAGCACCGAAGGTAATGTTTTCCCGGATGGTGCCGGCAAATAAAAAAGGCTCCTGTGACATGAAAGCGATCAGGGATCTGAGATCGGCCAGCTGTATTTTTCGAATGTCGATGCCGTCTATCAGAATGCGCCCCTGTGAGACATCATAAATCCTCGGTATGAGACTCAAAAGGGTTGTTTTACCGCTTCCGGGAGGACCAACGACACCTAAAATCTTGCCATGGTCGAGGTTAATATCGATTGCAGTTAAAACCTGGGTAGTGTCAGAAACGGCAGCTTCGAGCCCATATGAGAAGGCGACATTTTCAAAAACAAGTCCGCCGCGGGTCTTTTTGATGGGCTTTGCGTCCGGCATATCGTCAATTTCAGGTTCTGTTTTTATAATCTTATCGATCCTGTCAAGAGAAGCTTTACCCCGCTGGATAAGGTTCGTGACCCAGCCGATGGCCATCATGGGCCAGGTTAGAAGACCCAGATAAGCGATAAACGCCACAAAATCTCCGGGGGTGATGGTAAAATCGATGGTTTGACGTCCCCCCAGAAAAAGAATGATGACCAGGCTTAAGTTTGAAAGCAACACCATCAGGGGGAAAAAAGAGCCGGTAACCCTGACCAGCTTCAGATTTTTATCGATATAATCCCTTGATTTGGTTTCAAGTCTTGCAGCAGAATCTTTTTCCCGGCAATATGCCTTTATGACGCGGATACCTGCAAACCGCTCTCTGGTAACCTCGGTTAAATCTGAAAATGCCTTTTGTACCTCCCCATACATGCGGTGCATCTTTTTACTGAAAAACCGTGCGCTCACAACGATCAAAGGCATGGGTATGAGAACAAAAACCGTCAGCCTGATATTGATATAGGCCATAAAACCGATTGCTGCCGTCCCTAACACAATAGCGTCGGTTAGCGCCACCATACCCATACCGGTAGCCATACGAACATGTTGAATATCATTGGTGGCATGCGCCATCAGGTCGCCGGTTTTGGTTTTATCGAAATATGGGGCCGAAAGGGTTTGAATATGCGCAAAAAGTCTGTTGCGCAGGCCCTCTTCGACCCGGCGCGATGTGCCCATGAGGCAACGTCGCCATACGTATCGGAAAAGACCTATCAGGACGGCAATCCCTACGATATAAAGGGCATAGGCTAACAGTTTCATCAGGTCGGTTTGCAGGGCGGCAAGATCGTCAATAGCCCATTTGATGACGCGGGGGATGAAAAGCTGCAGGAAATCGACGGTGATCAGACAGATGATTCCCAGGACAATCCGTAATCGGTTTTCCTGAAGATACGGTTTTATTAAATAAAAGGATTTCATAAAGTTATATAATTATCGCAATTGAAAGCAACTTTTTCCCGTACATTGACTTTCACAATGGCGGTTGTTATGATGTCGGGTTATGGAACCAGGAAATATTGTTGAATACATAGACCGCCAGAAAATAATATGCGCGGTTGTCCTGGAAGTCAAGAAACAGAGACTCAGGCTGCTTGCCGAAACCAATCGGGAAGTCAACCTTTCGCAAAGCCGCCTGTCTCACAAATGTAATCTGCGTATTGAGCTTTCCATGGGCAGAACCCGGATTGTCGATAGGTTAAATGAAATCGCAAACCGGCGTAAAGCTTTAAGTGCCGATGTTGATGTCAAAGAGTTGTGGGAAGTTCTGAATACGGAGCAGGAATGGATCGACCTTGAAACCATGACCGCATTCTGTTTCCCGAACAGTCCGACTTATGACCACGAATCCGCTGTAATAAGAGCATTTTTTGAAAACAGACTCTTTTTTAAGTTTAACCAGAATAGCTTTTTCCCGATTTCAGAAGAACTGCTCCAGCGCAAAGTTGCCCAGCAGAAAGAAGCCGCCCGCAGAAGCCGGCTCATCGCCGAGGGAAGCGATTGGTTAACAAACATACTGGTAGGCAATCAGGTAGACTTGCTCCAGGATAAGTCTGAAATTATAACCATACTGAAATCATATTATATTTTTGAAAAGGAAAGCGAGCATTATAACATTGGCAAAGCCATTCTGGCCGGGGCCGGAATCGATGCTGCCGAAGGCTTGTTTCAGATCCTGGTAAAACTGGGAGTCTTTGACAAAAATGAAAACATCGATCTATATCGATACAATATGCCCACTGTTTTTTCCGACGAGGTTACAGAGAGCACGACCAAACTGATCAACTTGAAGTCGCCGGCGTTTGCCGGCAACAGTCGTAAAGACCTGACCATGCTGCCCATCATGACCATAGACGGCCAGGGAACCCTTGATTATGATGATGCTATCAGTATCGAAGATAAAGGTGATCATTACAGACTAGGTATTCATATTGTTGATGTGGGGCATTATATCAAAAAAGGGGATCTGATTGATCGGGAGGCTTTTGCGCGCGGAAGTTCCATTTATATGCCGGATCAGAAAATACCCATGCTGCCCTCCGGCCTGGCTGAAGATCTTTGCAGTCTGAGAGCCGGGGAATTGCGTCCTGCCGTCAGTATCATGGTAAATTTAAGGCGGTATTTCGAAATCATCGATTATGAAATTTTCGCGAGCATTATCAGGGTAAAGGACCAGTGTACCTATTACGATGTCAATCTGATGGCATCCGATAATAACAAAATCATTATCTTGCGCGATATTGCCGAATCGTTCCGCCAAAAAAGGTTTGAAGGTGGTGCCGTTCAAATAAACCTGCCGGAGATCCATGTCTGGATCAATGAAGACGGTGAAGCCACTATAAGCCGCATTAACAGGGAAAGCCCCGGAAGAATGCTGGTTGCGGAAATAATGATCATGGCCAACTGGTTGATGGCCAAATTCCTTAAAGCAAATGATGTGCCGGCCGTTTACCGGTCTCAAAAGGCTCCCAGGGAACGCCTCTATAAGGGCAATGAGGGCACTATTTTTGAAAACTATATGCAGCGCAGGTTTCTAAGCCGTTTTGTGCTGAACCACCGGCCCGAACATCATTCCGGATTGGGGCTGAATGCCTATGTCACGGCTACTTCTCCCATCCGGAAATATTTTGATCTTGCCACCCAGCGGCAGATAAGGGCGATTCTCGGTCTGGAAGAGCCTTATACCAAAGAAGAGATTGATCATATCATCCAAATGCTGGGCCAACCGATGGGCGATGTGTCAAGGATTCAATACAGCCGCAACAGATACTGGTTGTTGAAGTACCTTGAAAAAAGAATCGGCCAAAAAGAAGAGGCCATTGTCTTGTTTAAACGTAGAAGCAACTACAGGATACTGCTGACGGAATATGTTCTGGAATGTGATCTGGCGCAGTCGAGCGGCATAAGTTTAAAACCCGAAGACCTGATTCAGGTTACCCTGCAGCATGCCGACGCGCGCAAAGATGTGGTTTCGGTATTTATGGGCTAAATTTCTCCTTAATTCAAATTCTCTTCCAATAGATATAATTAAATTTGGATCATCTCCAAAAGAGTTGGAGTAATCCTAAGGATTCAAGGGTCCAAGGATCCAAGGGTTCGAGTGAAATACTTTAAAATATCTATGCCTTAAAAGTTTTGCCGAAGTTGTATAGGCTATGTTTGCATCTATATAAAAAAACGAATTACAAATGTATCCTCTGAAGAAGAAAGGTTCAATTTAAAATTACAGAAAAGAAGGGCTGTCGCGGACATTTTATCAAGTATAGCAAAAGTTGAAAGGATGCTCAAAACGATGATAAAATCGATTGAAAGCAAACACTTGAACCCTTGACCCCTTGAATCCTTGGACCCTCTTCTCCAACTAAATTGGAGAAGAACCAAA
>JAQYVG010000001.1:32492-36955 GCA_030145595.1 Desulfobacterales bacterium
CGATTGAAAGCAAACACTTGAACCCTTGACCCCTTGAATCCTTGGACCCTCTTCTCCAACTAAATTGGAGAAGAACCTTAAAGTGTAATAAAGGAGTTGAAACGGTTGCGTGTTCCGCGTTACGGGTTGCGGGCCTGAATCCCGCTTTTATTTGTGAGTTCTTGCCGATTTTGAAAGGATGGGGGATTTAAGGACTGATGCGCGTATTATTCTGGTACTGTGATCACTTTGACTGGGTGCCCGCCTTTCAAGCGCTGCCCGATGCGGCTGCAGCAGATCCGGCTGAAAATGAAAACTGCGTGGTGGCGTTTGTCCATATTGAGCCCGATGATGTAGAGCCGGGGAGTTCGGCGGAAACCAAACTGGTTAAAAACGCCAAATGGTTGGCCCGCAAATGGCAGATTACCAGGATTATCTTACACTCCTTCACGCACCTTGGAGAGGAAAAGGCTGAGGCCGGCGAGGCACGGGCTTTGCTGGACAGAACCCAAAAACGGCTGGAGAAGGCCGGATATTCTGTTATGCAGACACCGTACGGCTATTTTTTAGATCTGAAAATACAAGCAAAGGGTCATCCCTTAGCTCGAGTGTTCAAACAATTCTGACCCGAACTTATCACAAGCCAGAGCGACCCAGGAACTGTGTTATTCAGCCCTCGCAGTAGTAAACTACGGCTTCCCCGAGGGCGGGATCTACGACGGGCTGAAATGCCTTGTTCCAGAGCCTCTCAAACTTGTGAGAAGCCCGGGTAAGATTATAAGTAATTTATTTTTTATATCGCAAAGCGATGATAGTATCTGTCCAGCCAACGTCGGCTGGACAAATAAACGTCTGCGTTAATCTGCGTGCATCTGCGGTTATTTTTGTTTTGAACGAATCAAGCTATAGGAAGCCAGGCTAATACAGAGTAGATAAAAGATGAAAATACTATATACGTCAGACATTCACGCCAATCCCGAACATCTTTATTCCATGCTGAAGGTAGCGGCAACAGAGGCGGTACAGGCTATTATTATCGGTGGAGATATCGTTCCACACCATTTGCCTGAGACCGACACGCTGGGTGTGCTGCCGGCCCAGGCGCTGTATTTAAAGAATGTCTTGATTCCCGCTATCGAGGAATTCAAGAAGCACCACCAGGCCGCCATTTATCTTGATCTTGCCAATGACGATTTTATCTGTAACCGCAACATTCTAAAAAACCATAATTTTGAGCTTTTCAATCTGCTGCACCTGCAGCAGCACAGATTTACGGAGCATGTCGATATTCTCGGTTACATGATGGTTCCGCCGACTCCTTTTTACAGGAAAGACTGGGAAAAACCGGATTCTCCGGAAATGCCCTATGCCCCGGGCAACACTGTCGTTTTAGACGGATTTATTTCCATCAACGGCCAATTGGTTGAAACCTTTATAGATCTTGCCGCAGATGATACCATTGAAAACGACCTGGCGCGCTTATCAGAATCGATTGACCGGCCGTTTATCTTTGTGGCCCACTCTCCACCGTATCAAACGCCGCTGGATGTTTTGGACAGCGGCCTGCATGTGGGCAGCATCAGCATTAAAAGATTTATTGAACACTGGTCCCGCAAGGGTTTGCTTATCGCAGCGCTGCACGGTCATATCCACGGTGCCCCGTACCGGTCCGGCTCTATTCAAACCATCATTGAAAATACCGTGTGCATCAATCCCGGCCAGAATGAAGGCCGGGGCTCCAATTTGCGATATGTACTTCTGGAACTTAAAGACCGGCAAACCCCGCCACAGATCCGCATCATATTTGAACCGGAATAACAATACCTCGAATTTTCAATACATAGATAAAGATATTGAATTTTTTAAACTTAAAATCTATGGCCTACATGAAACCAAGTACGCGTAGTCGGATGAACTATTTTTTTTTGAAATACTACATAGCTTAAAAGGTTCTTTTTCGGGTCAAAAAGAGATGTTTAAGACGATTTTAAGGTCTGTTTCAGGTATCTTTTGCTGCTATTATAGTTGGTTACCGTGGCCCGACCCCAAATGTCTCCAATCCTTTCCTTGAAGTTTTTTGCAAAGCGTCAACTCTTTGACAAATAAAAGGCGTAAATTTGCCATAATGCACCTGTGAATAATTCACTGGATAAGCTCCAATTATCTGTAATAAATAAAGAATACATCTAATTCCCGTTTTGGCACGAATTCTGCTTTAACATATGATGTCATATTTTCCCCTGTTGGGTTAATCCTCAGTTTGGCAGAAGGCAAAAGGGTTTTGGGCCTACTCTCTGATAAAGAAGGAAGTGAGATTAATACCGGGACCGCCTTATAAAAAAAGAGGGCAAAGTTCCAAGGAATTATTGGTATTTGTAAGGATAAAAGATGAACCTTCAGTTATGTTTTAAAATTCTTAATCTTGACCGTCATGCTTCAATCGAAGAGGCAAAACATGCCCATAAAAAAATGGCCTGTATTTGGCGCCCAGACCGCCACTCTGACAAGTCTTTGCTGATGCGAAAAAGGGCTGAGAGGAAGATGCAGGAAATTAACATGGCCTATGAGACAGTACGATCCTTGTTGTCCTCACAACAACAAGAAGCCGCAGAAACGGAAGTACAAGCCAAAGCTAAATCTGCAGCTGAGGCTGAGGCTGAGACCACGGATGAGGCTGAGGCCAAGGATGAGGCTGAGGTCAAGGCCAAGGCGGAGGCTGAGACCAAGGCTGAGGCTGCTGCTGAGGCCAGGGCTGAGGCTGAGACCAAGGCTGAGGCTGCTGCTGAGGCCAGGGCTGAGGCTGAGGCTGAGGCTGAGGCGGAGGCTGAGACCAAGGATGAGGCTGAGGCCAAGGATGAGGCTGAGACCAAGGCTAAGACTGAGGCCAAGGATGAGGCTGAGACCAAGGCTGAGGCTGAGGCTAAGGCTGAGGCTGAGGCTGAGACCAAGGATGAGGCTGAGGCCAAGGATGAGGCAAGAATAAAGGCTTCATATAGATGGATTGCGGCAAGAATAAAGGCTTTATATAGATGGATTGCGGCAAGAATAAAGGCTTTATATAGAAGGATTGGTGCCCTAAAGTTTATATTCGTTGTTTTGTCCCTTGTTTTATGGTCCCATCTGATAATAGTTTTTATTAATCGTGACCAAACATTGTCAACTTCGAAATATTCGGAAAATACCCGTCCTAATCAAAATGATGCCAATGTTGACAACAACCGTGGGAAGGGCCAAGGCGAAATGGGGCCCTCTTCCTCGAGTTCTCCACCCGCCAAAGATGCAGTGGCTAGCCCCAAAAGGCCTGAGTCGCCCAAATTAGAGGCCGGCATGGTTGCATTTAAAGAAAAACGTTTTGCAGAGGCAGTGGCCCTGTTTGAAGAGATCTTAGCCAGCGATCCTTCAATGATAAGCAAGGTTTCAGGTCCTTACGCCAGAGCTTTGCAGGGTCAATCTTCTAACCTTGCAAAGACAGATCCCCAGAAGGCCAAAGCATTGCTGCTCACCTCTGTCGAAGTAGAACCAGACAGCGTACAAGGACATTTCCAACTGGGTCTCCTTTATGTAGGGCTGAAGGATTATGCCAAGGCCATTGATGCCTATCAAAAGGCTGCCGCACTGGACCCCCAGTTTTCTGAAACATTTTTCAACCTCGCATACGTTTATGCTGTAATCAAGGATTTCTCTAAAGCAGAGGAAATGTACGCCCGTGTTGTTGAACTGGCCCCTCCTTTTCTTGATGAGGCCCTCTTCAACCTCGCAATGGTCCATGAGAAGCTGGGGAAAAGAGACAAGAGTATAAAGAACCTGGAGCAGGCGATCATGGTCAACCCGGAAAATGAATTGGCGAAAAAGTATCTTCAACGATTAAAACGAAAGTGAGGAGAAATTCAATAATGAGCACCACTCAAAAGAGAATTCTATTGGGTCTGATAGCAATCGTCTTGGTTTTTGCGTGGATCGGTTGTGCTTTGGTCGGTGAA
The DNA here is from genome assembly GCA_030145595.1 of Desulfobacterales bacterium. GTDB lineage: Bacteria > Desulfobacterota > Desulfobacteria > Desulfobacterales > UBA11574 > Desulfatibia_A. The sequence goes on from JAQYVG010000001.1 coordinate 36,452, forward strand.
CGAGAGCAAGCACCCCCGGCGGAGGCCAAACCAACGACCAGGGAAGAAGTCCGGCCACCTAAAAAATCTGCCGGTTTGGTACACAGGATACAATGGCAAGGGGAAACGCTCTCAAGAATAGCCAAATGGTACACCGGCGAGGTCAAGAACTGGAAGGCCATCGCCAAAGCCAATCCCAAACTCAAGCCCAATCGAATACTAATCGGGGGTAAGATTCATATCCCGGAAGATTTGCTGAATACCCGAGAGCCCATGCCGCAAAAGTTTTTAACTGAGTTCACTTCGAGACCGAAAAAAAAGGGGACAGCTTCCAAGTCCAAGCCTCCACCCGAAGAAGAGACAGAACCCGTACTGTTCGGGTCCAAGGGGGCAGCTTCCAAGTCCAAGACTCCACCCGAAGAGGAGACAGAACCCGTGCTGTTCGGGCCCAAGGGGGCAGCTTCCAAGTCCAAGACTCCACCCGAAGAGGAGACAGAACCCGTGCTGTTCGGGCCCAAGGGGGCA
>JAQYVG010000200.1 GCA_030145595.1 Desulfobacterales bacterium
TTCGTTGTTCGGCAAAAGTTTTGTTTTTACCTTTTGGATTTTATAATTTTGAATTAGTCTAGACTAGAAAAGTGATATGTTTTTGGCGGGTAGAGAAGTTGATTGACCAATCACGGACATGATTCAAAAATCAAAGGACACAGTTCGGTTCTAAAGGGAATAGAAATTCAGATTGAATAACCACTCTTTTCTAAACCAATAAGAAACCTCACAGAACGAGTCAACAGGTCTTCCAACAACATTCAGAACTCTTCCCAAAGAAGCCTCACCAACCGGCATCATAATATCCTTGCCGGTGTCTCTTACTTCCATTCCGCGGACAAGACCGTCGCTTATATCCATAGCGATTGTTCTTACAACGTTATCTCCAAGATGCTGTGCTACTTCAACAACGAGGTTGTCGGCTTCGTCGTTGATAACCGGGTTTGTAATTAAAAGCGCTGTATAAATTGTAGGCAACTTTCCAGGTTCAAACTCAACATCCACTACAGGACCCATAACCTGTACTATTTTTCCAACATTTTCACTCATCTATAGACCTCCTATAAAATCTATATTAGTATATCTTTTTATATATAATTCCGGGTTTAACCTTTAAGCGCCTCGGCTCCACCGACTATATCCATTAATTCTGCAGTAATAGCAGCCTGCCTTGCCTTGTTATAAGTGAGCGTAAGTTCATCAATCATGTCACTACACGCGTTGGTTGCGTTATCCATAGCCATCATACGTGCAGCATGTTCACTGGTGGATGTTTCAAGCAAGGCACTGAACAACTGGACAGAGACGTTCTTTGGAAGCAGAATCCCTAAAAGCTCAGCGGCTGGCGGCTCACAAATATGCTCTGCGAGATAAGGAGCATCTTCATCACCTTTATCTTCAGATTCTGAAGATTCAACCGAAGCAATCGGAAGAATCTGTTTTGCGACCGGAACCTGTTTTCCCATGTTGACAAATTCTGCATACACTACATAAACTTCATCATATGACCCGGAAAGGAACCCTTCAACCAGGCTACTGGCTGTCGTTGATGCCACATTAAATCCAAATGTTGCCCCAACAACGCCGAGATGCTCGCTTATCCTGGCCATATTTTTCTTCCGGCACCAGTCACGTCCCTTTTTCCCAAAATTAGTGAAAGATATTTCAAGATTTTCACCGGCTTTTTCTTTATGGAGTTCTGCAGCCTTTGTAATAAGGTTCATATTAAAACCTCCGCACAGCCCCCTGTCCGACGTACACAGGACAATATGGATATTTTCAACTTCCTCTTTGGGGACCAGCAAAGGACTTGCTTCCTCACCGGCTTTTTCAGCAAGGCTTCCCAGAACTTCTTCGAACTTCTCAGCATACGGCCGAAACCCGTCCATGTTCTGCTGGGCTCCACGCAATCTGGAAGTTGCCACCATATTCATAGCCTTTGTGATCTGCTTTGTCTTCTTTACACTTCCAATTTTTGTCTGGACTTCCTTTAATGTTGCCATACAACTCAAGCCCTTATATTTAAAGTTATTTGTTATCGGTTATCAGCTACTCGCCATTGGTCAAACTTATAAACAAACAACTTACTTTATCGTGTCTTTGAATTCCTCGTCATAGGCGTTCAAAGCCTCTGTCATCAGTTTATCCAGGTCGTCATCGAACTCTTCTTTTTCCTTAAGATCGGAAAAAATCTGCGGATACCGGTCTTCGATGAAAGGGTAAAGACCTGTTTCATACTTTGTCACCACGTCGGCCGGATATTTGTCAAGAAAGCCCTTTGTACCGGCGTAGAGTATGGTAACCTGCTTTTCCATGGTAAGCGGCTGAAACTGACCCTGCTTCAAAACTTCGACAAGCCTCGAACCTCGTGTAAGCTGTGCCTGTGTAGATGCGTCAAGATCACTACCGAATGCGGCAAAAGCTTCAAGCTCACGGAATTGGGCCATATCAAGCCTCAGTGTACCGGCAACCTGTTTCATGGCCTTTACTTGTGCGGCACCGCCGACTCGTGACACTGAAAGTCCAACGTTAATTGCCGGTCTAATACCTGCAAAAAACATGTTCGGCTCAACGTATATCTGGCCGTCAGTAATTGAAATAACATTTGTGGGAATAAAGGCTGATACGTCACCGGCCTGGGTTTCAATAATCGGAAGAGCTGTAAGAGAGCCCGCACCAAGTTCATCATTCAATTTTGCGGAGCGCTCAAGCAGACGAGAGTGATTATAGAAAATATCGCCGGGGTATGCTTCACGGCCCGGCGGACGTCTTAAAAGAAGAGAAACCTGACGGTAGGCAGCAGCCTGTTTTGAAAGATCATCATAAATGATTAAAGCATGCTTGCCGTTGTCACGGAAATATTCACCCATTGAGCATCCTGCATAAGGAGCCAGGAACTGCAATGATGCCGGATCACTCGCGCATGCAGCAACTATTGTCGTGTATTCCATCGCACCGTGCTTTTCAAGAATATCCGCAACCTGGGCAACTGTTGATTTTTTCTGGCCGCATGCAACATAGATACAGTAAATATCCGTATCCTTCTGTGCAATAATTGCGTCAACAGCAAGTGCTGTTTTACCGATCTGGCGGTCGCCAATGATAAGTTCACGTTGTCCCCTGCCCACAGGCGTCATAGAATCGACAGCTTTTGCACCTGTATAGCATGGTTCATGAACACTCTTTCTGGCAATAACACCGGGCGCAACGACCTCGATTCTTCTGAACTCTTTTGCATCAATAGGACCCTTGCCGTCAAGAGGTGCGCCTGTTGTATCAACAACACGGCCCAAAACAGCTTCGCCAACCGGAACCTCAGCGATCCGTCCGGTTCGCTTGACAATATCCCCTTCCTTGATATGGATGTCTTCACCCATAATGGCCACGCCAACATTATCCTCTTCAAGGTTTAATACCAGTCCCAGAGTACCATCCGCAAATTCAACAAGCTCCATTGTCATAACTTTTTCTAAACCATATACCCTGGCAATACCGTCACCCACCGACAAGACGGTTCCTGTTTCACTCAACTCAACCTTCTTGTCGTAATCCATAATCTGTTCTTTAATAATCTGGCTTATTTCTTCAGCTTTTAATTCCATCTATACACTCTCACCCCTTTTTAATGATTCTCTCATATTGAGTAATTGTGATTTGATACTACCGTCCAGAACCAGATCTCCTATTCTTGAAACAATTCCACCGATAAGCCCCAGGTCCTGTTCAACTTCCAAAACAATATCTTTACCTGTCATATTCGACAGGGTTGTACGAATCTTTTCAACGGTTTCGGATGAAAGCTCCGTTGCCGAAACCAGGTTGGCCCTTGCAATACCTTGCAATTCATCCGCCAGTATCTGATAAAAGTCATTGATCGCGTGCAAAAATCCAAACCGTCCTTTGTCGAACAGTAAAAGGAAAAACGACGCCACAACTTTGGAAACACCGACTTTGTCAATGACTTTCTCTAAAACTTTTTTGCGTTCTGAAACAGCGTAGAGGGGGTTATAAATGGCCTGTTCAAGAGCCTTTTCCCTGGACATCAAGCTTGCAAACCCGTCTAATTCTTCTCGATAGGTTTCAGCCTCGCCATCCTCTTTACCGATAATCAAAAGTGCCTTGGCATATCGCTGTGCTACGGTTAAATTTTTCACTATGCCACCACCTTCTCTAAATATTCATCCACCAGTTTTTCCTGGTCTTTGGCCGTAATTTTATTTGTTAGGATTTCTTCTGATTTTTCCAATGCCTTTTCCAGTATCTCTTGCTGAAGCTCTAATTTGGCCTGTTTGAACTCATGATCGATGTTGCGACGGGCTTGTTCTTCCAATTTTTCAGCGGCTTTTTTCGCTTCGTCGATGATTCTGGCTTTGGCCTCATTCCCCTGCCGGATATAATCTTCGATGAGCTTTTGAGTCTCCTGCTCCAACTGGGAAAATTTTTCATTGTATTCCGCCAGCTGTTTTTCAGCCGCCTTCTTCTTTGTTTCCAGTTCATCGAGTTGATCCTTAATCCCTTTGATCCTGGAATTGAGTGCCTGGGATGTCGGCTTTCTTAAAAGAAAGAAAAGACCGATGGCCAAAACCGAAAAGTTCATGACCTTGTAAGTATCCGTCGCCACCCATCCTTTGGACTCGCCCCCCTGTTCTGAAGATGCCATGGCCACCCCCATAAAACAGAAAAAGAGCAGCATCATGAAAACCACCATGACCGGCCCTTTTTTAAACATCAGTCGCTTGAGGCTATTGCCAGAAATTTTCTTCATTAAACAGCCCTCCCCAAAATTTTCTCGCTGATCGCATTTGCAAAGGTATCGACCTCTTTCTGAAGCGCTAATCGAACGTCCTCTGCATCCTTTGCGATTTTTTCGCGGATCTCGGCAAGATTTGCTTGAGCCTTTTGATTAATTTCTTCTATTATTTTTCTTTCTTCCTCGGCCGCCTCTTTTAACAAGGCCTCTTTTTCAACCAATCCTTTGCCCCTGGCCGTCTTAATCCCGGAAATAAAGGCATCGTCTTTGTCTTTTGCATTTTGATCCAACTTTTCGATATTCTGCTCGAGGCTTGAAATCTTTTCTTTCCTTTGGATGAGTATCTTACGAATCGGCTTGTATAAAATCAGGTTCAATGCCCATATGATAATCAGAAAATTTGCGATCTGGACAAAAAGCGATCCGTCGGGAATCACGGTAACGCCGCCTGCACCCATGGCGAGGCCTTTGAAGGAGAATAAAGATAGGATAGCGAAAAGCGTGAAAAAGAAAGGATTTTTCAGGTTTAAACCGGAAATTTTCATCAATAGACCCCCCATAGCTGAAACCTGTTTATGCACTTTTATTAAATATTACGACCACTCATGTTTTAATCGTATTTTAAACACGGCGGTCTATAGCATCAGCCATAAATGTTGTCAAAGGTTTTTTTTCATAAATTTGTCAATTTTTTCCTATAACCCGGGCCATCTTATTGTTCGTAAAGGAACCGCCGCATACTGATGTTCAGCAACAAACCGATGCAAATCATTGTGGTGATGACCGAAGAACCGCCATAACTGATGAAGGGCAGTGTCACACCGACAATCGGCATCAGGCCCATGGTCATACCGACATTAATAAAAACCTGCCAGAATATCATTGCGGTAACTCCGACGGCAAGGATCGTTCCGAAGGGATCCCGGCATCTGTAAGCAATGTTCAATCCCCAAATAATGAGAGATAGAAAAAGGCAGAGGAGGAGCAAAGAGCCCATAAGCCCCCATTCTTCGGCCAAAACCGAAAAAATGAAATCAGTATGCTGCTCGGGTAAAAAAGAAAGGGCGTTTTGAGTCCCTTCTAAGAATCCCTTGCCGCCAATCATACCCGAACCGATGGCAATTTTAGACTGTATAATATGGTAGCCGGCACCGAGGGGGTCCCGGTCCGGATTTAAAAATGTCAATATTCGCCTTTTTTGGTAACCTTTCAAAAAAAACCAGACCAGTGGACCGGCCACCGTACATGAAGTGATCATGCATAAAAGTGATCGACGTTCAATTTTCACAAAAACAGTCACGGAACCGGCAATTAGAACGATCAGCATGGCGGTCCCCAAATCCGGCTGTTTAACGATCAAAATAAACGGAATAACCGTCAACATGAAAGGGGTCAGAAGTTCCCGCAAGCTTAAACCTCCGGTATCGGCACGTCTGTAAAAATATCTTGTCAGCGAAATTATCACCGCAATTTTTGCAAGTTCTGATGGTTGAATTGAGACCGGCCCCAATATGAGCCAGCGTCTTGCTCCGCCCACATGCTTTCCGAATATCAATACCGATATTAAAAGCAGCATACACATAATATAGATGACGGGGGCCCATCGATCCAATGATTTGTAATTAACCAGAAAAGACAAAACCATTACGACAATTCCGGCGGAATACCAGATCAACTGCTTGAAGTACAACGTTTTTTGCGGCGCTGCCGTCGTTGACATTACAGCGCTGTAAAGTGCAACAAGACCCAGGCATGCGATAAATACCGTTAGCCCAAGCAATCCCCAGTCAAAGTATTTTACAAATCGCCGGTCGATCATTTCAGCCACGCTCCTGATACTGGGAACTCGCCCATGATCCACGACACATGATCCATGATGTTGGATTCAGATTATCCATAATTGAATAGAGATGCTATCGATGATAATATTCGCCGGCAGT
>JAQYVG010000201.1 GCA_030145595.1 Desulfobacterales bacterium
GTAGTCGTCTACTGCCCGCCCTTGATAAAGACAATTCAGAATATCCTTTGATAAACATTTCTTAATCCCTGTTTTTGCCCGTACTATATATAAAGTTTTTGTTATTCTCAATCTATTTTCTGGTGGGAAAACAGGGATCGGTTTTGGAAAAATGAGGTTGGTTTTACCCGGAGGTGCCTGTTTTTTTCAATCGCTGAATAATATCTTTACCGATACTTTCAACATCCTTGTCCGGCACGCCACACACAGTGAAAACAGCATCCCACTCCGCAACAACATCATAAATCTCAATAATGACATCCAAGGCCTGTTGCCTCCGTTTTATCCCGAAGTGTTTGGCTTCTGCCAGGAGTGTTTCCAAATCTGCCGGCCTGTTATCTAGTCCGATGCGTAGCACATGTTCCTGGTTGAAACCAATGTTCGGCACCAGGTCGAAGGCCGGGCTTAGTCGCCAGCCTTCATCATTGTGCAGCATAAGGAAATTTTTCAGGTGGTCGTCGGTGTTACCGATCATTACATTGAACGCCATCTGTCTGTAAAGCCTCTGAAGATCCTGCCCCGGTTGCGTGGAAACATGCTTGATCACCTCTGCCAGGTCCCGGTAGCCGGCATCGTACCAATCGTCGGCCTTCAGCAGTGTTTGCATGCTGACCATGTGGTTGCGGCCGCCTGCTGCGTTGATATCGAACCGTTTCACCAACAGGCATTTTCCGGAGCTCAAAGGCAAAAGCCTGGTCTCGGCTGTCTCGATACCGGCCCGGCGGCCCAACTCCATGGCCGCGGCCTCCAGACTTACCACGTCCAAGTGATCCTTAGCGCTGGCAAACTTTGCCAGGTATGCCCCGTTTTCGTCCTCAACAAGGGCTTTAGGCCTGGCCCCGCCCGGAGAACTCCCGGCCTGGAACAACAAGGAAAACTCGTCGTCGGCCGCAGCCGCGGGTTCCTGCTCGAATTTCTCTGCCAGCATCGCCAGTTCCTGCAGGTGCCGGCTGGGAACCCCGGTTGTTTTCAATTCCGGCCGGCCTTCCTCCACGTAGCTCAAGGCCCCCAAACCCTGGTTGCCCAGTAACCGCAATAACCGGAAAACACGTTGGTCTGCGCGTCCCAGCTTGTAGCGGCGGACTAGGAGCCTCCGGCCCCAATCGTCCGGGAGACTATCTTCAAAAACGCCATGGACTCCGGCACGTGGCCGATCCGCATCGAAAATTTCCGTGGACAACGGCAGATGCAGGGGATCAATCGGAAATGTCCGAGGATGCTCCAAGTATTCGGGAGCGTAGCGGAACTGTCCTTTCAGCGCTCCCCTGAAATCAGGGTCGTCTACAGCCAGTTCTCCGACCTTGACAACCTCCGCTGCAGCCAGAGTCAACCATACCGTAAGAATCATGTCATTTTCTTTCGCCTTCCCCCGGCCCGTTGCCGTTTACTGCTTTTTTTCTCGAATTTCGCGAACAGGTCTTCTTTTGGAGCCAGCACCTCCTGCCAGCCATCAAGCCGGCCAAGGATGCTGCAGGCTGCCAGCCAGTTGCCGATCAGCGTCTGCGGGGAGCCTTTTTCCATCCTGCTGTATGACTGGCGGGTTAAGCCAAGCCTTTGTGCGAACAGTTCCTGGCTTTCGTTGCGAGCCAAACGCGCCTCTCTCAACCTTTCGCCAAGCAGCAGTAGCAGGGATTCAGTATCGTTTTTATTGTTAAACATATTTGACCTTATAGCATAAAAATGCCTCTTATGTAAAGAATATATTACTAAGTAGTTATCTTTCGTAAGCTGTTATGGATGAATTAGAAAAATGGGCTAAAGATAAGTCAAAATTTCTTGTGATGCTTTCAGTCTTTTTTGCAATGACTGCGGACACTCTTTATTTAGGAATGAAAAATATTAACAAAAACTTATATGGGGCAGGTTTTAAACTACTTTGGCGAGTGTAAGGTGAATTTAAGTTGCAAGTGCACCACGAATAGCACTGTAAAAGACTTCATGAGGCGTTTGATAATTGAGGCATTTCCTCGGTCTATGATTTATTTTTTTCATTGGTTAACACCTGATCATTAGTTTTAGCTTCCCGTTCTTTTAAATTTACAAGGTTATAATGTAGATCTTTTTTTAAAAAAGAAAGGTTTTTTTGCAAATCTTTGGTTGCCCCGCTTTCAGCCGTCGTAGGCCTGTGGCGCTGACAGGTTTCCATGGTTTGAATTTAGATGTGTGAGGGGATCGGCCTTCGCTATTGGAAATATGGTATCAATCCAGCATAAAGGCGCTTTTTGGTAAAGGCGCGGCCGGAATGGGATTTGAGATACTTTTCGAATTTTACAGCTTTCGATTCGTCAGAAAACGCGAGATAGGTGATATTCAGATACTATCTATTGCGGTGTTTGCTCAAATTTTTTAGAGCTTTCAAATCTCCTCTAATCAAAGCTTCTTTTTTGCCTCGAGACCATTTTTTAATCTGACGCTCGCGCTTCACAGCAAATTCAAGACATGGAAAAGGCTCTTTATACACGAGCCGAACGGGCCTCCTTTGTGATGTAAACACAGCACCTTTACCTGAATTGTGAGCCTTTATTCGGTTTTCAACATTACGGGTGGATCCGATATACAACGACCCATCGGAGCATTCCAATATATAGACAAAATAGGTGCGGCATTCGCCGCGCCTGTGGTTTTGGCATTTTTTTCTATCTTTGGTTGGGTTTTGGCGGTTCACCATGAGCAAGCCCTGAATGAAATGAAGGGCGCGTTAAAGTCTGCCCCTCGACAGGCTCGGGACATTCGCCGCGCTTGTGGGCTGGATATCTCTCTTGTTTGTTGGGGTTTACCATGAGCAAGCCCTGAATGAAATGAAGGGCGCGTCGAATGGTGGAGGCGGCGGGAGTCGAACCCGCGTCCGGAAATATTCCACTGAGGCATCTACATACTTATCCTGAACTCTAGCTTTCGCCTGTTCAAGTCTCCTCCAGGCTGGATACTTGAAAGGCTATCCTGTAATATGATTCGCCGATCCGATAACAGGAGTTTGGGACAGGCTATCCTGCTAGTCGACGCCCTTTCCGGATTAGCAGGAATCATCCGGAAGGACGTTAGCCTTAAGCGGCTAAAGCGTAATTATAATCATCTGCGATTATGTTTAGTCCCTACCATTTTTACAAGCCGGCAGGAGCTTGGTATGCAACCTGAGCTTCTCTATCCCCGTCGAAGCCGTTTCGCCCCCATATTGTGAAAGAACATTCGCCTGAATATTTCATGAAAAACTTCACCTTTCAGGCGATCTTGATTTGTCCATTTGCTGTGTTATAAGGGAATCGCGGTAGCAAACTACAGCTTCATCCCTAAAGCCTTGCAAATGAACAGATCAAAATCGTGAAAAATCCAGGCTTTTTCCTATAGTAATCCAGTAATGCACGTAAGTCAATGCGAGACCTTTAAAACAACCTTTAAGCGGTGCAGCCGCATTTCATAAAATCGTAATACCTGAACCTTTCAAGATTTTCTATGCAGATTCAGGTGTTACGATTTTATTTGTATTCCTTTTTAGCTCGATCCAAATCCCTGTCCTGATCGCGCCTGCGGATGGTTTCACGCTTGTCATACTTGCGCTTGCCCCTTGCCAAGGCCAGGGTTAATTTGGCCTTACCGTTTTGGAAATACAGCTTTAAAGGTATCAGGGAAAAACCCTTTTCATTGACTTTGCCATACAGCTTTTTGATCTCGTAATTGTGCAAAAGCAACTTTCTTATTCTTAAAGGATCATGATTGTCATGATAGGCAAAGGGATAGGTACCAATGTGTATTTGATAAACAAATACCTCACCTTTTTTTATCCTGGCATAGGAATCTTTGAGGTTTACGAGGCCAAGCCGCAGGGATTTGACTTCGGTTCCCAAAAGGACCATCCCCGCCTCGTAGACATCCTCGATAAACCAGTTGTGCCGGGCCTTTCTGTTCTCAGTGACTGTCTTGATATGTTTTTCGTTCACAAGGAATTATCCTTCACTAAATATTTTATCGGACAGAATACTACCGTAAGTATTTTGCACCAGGTTCATGACGCCTTTGGTGGAAGTCTCTTTCAGCACTTCTGTTACAAAGGATCTGGTTTCAGTTATTGATAGAGACCTTATCATTTTTTTTGCCGCCGGTATGGATTGCGGGTTCATGCTCAACTTTTCCATCCCCAGCCCCAAAAGAACCGGCAAGTTCATCGGATCACCAGCCATCTCGCCGCACATAAAGACATTTATACCGCTGTCGCGAGCTACATCGGCAATATGTTTGACCATACGGATAACGGCAGGGTGCAACGGCTGATAAAGATGGGCTACCTGCCTGTTCCCTCTGTCGACTGCTAATGAAAATTGAATCAGATCGTTAGTGCCGATACTGAAAAAATCAACACTTTTCGCCATAATATCCGCCAAAATTGCCGCTGAAGGAACCTCGATCATGATCCCAACTTCAATCTTTCCGTCATAATCGATACCTTCATTGTCGAGAGAATCGGCGGCCTCATATAGAATCTTTTTGGCCTCAAGAATTTCTTCATGGCATGAGATCATGGGGAGTAAAATCCTGACGTGCCCGAACGCCGAAGCCCTTAATATGGCTCGAAGCTGGGTCTTGAAAATGTCGGGCTTTTGCAGGCAGTATCGAATGCCGCGAAGTCCGAGTACAGGGTTGGCCTCATCAGAATCGGATGCATAAGAAACTGATTTGTCACCATCTATATCAAGAGTTCGGATGGTAACCGGCCGGGGGGTGATAACGTCGACAACATCCTTGTATTTATCAAAAAGTTCATCTTCACTGGGAAAACCAGAGCGACTGAGATATTGAAATTCCGTGCGGTAAAGGCCGATACCGTCTCCACCGTAGGTCATAACGGCGGCAACTTCTTCAGGAAGCTCAATATTACCCATCACCTGAAGGTGGATACCGTCCAGTGTCTCCGCCGGAAGATGGCTCTCCCGTGAAATAAAGGCTTTATGCGCCTCGTACCTTTCCTTGCGTTCTTCGAATTGGATCAGTGCCTGGTCGGTGGGATTAATAATAACAACACCGGCCGTGCCGTCCACAATGATAATGTCATCATTTTTGATTAAACGGGTGACATTTTCGAGTCCCAGGACTGCAGGAATCTCAAGACTCCTGGCGATAATGCCCGTGTGGGATGCCTTACCGCCGCGGTCGGTTACAAATCCCATGACTTTCTCCAGCTGTATCTGGCTGGTTTCCGCAGGAGATAGATCGGTCGCCACCAGGATAACCTGCTTGCCGATGGAAGCAATACTCTCGGTTTCGGCTCCAACCAGATTACGCATAATGCTGTCAGAAACATGGATGATATCGGCCGCCCGGGTCCGCAGGTAGGAATCGGTCATGTCGCTGAACATCGCTTTTACATTTGATACCACGGCCTTGAGAGCCCACTCGGCATTTACCTGTTCGTTTTCAATGGTCTCAATTGCCCGTCCATATAGCATCTTGTCTTTGAACAGCACCATATGGGTCTCAAGAATATGAGCATGCTGGCTAAGATCTTTAGGGGTTTGTTCAATAATTTTATTAAGCTCGTCTTTGGCCTTCTTTACAGCATCCTTAAAGCGTTTGATCTCTTCTTTTAAATTTTCTCTTTTGACAGAATATTTTTCAACAACATCAACACCTTCTCGACCAACCAGATATGCCTTGCCTATGCATATTCCGGGTGAGGCCGCAATCCCGTGGATCTGCCTTTCTGTGCCGTTGTTTTTCAACATATAGCTTTATTCCCCAAAACCGCTTTCAACGAGCTTCACAAGATCATTCAATATTTCATGATCCAATTGATCGTCAATTTTTATGGTTATTTCTGAACCCTGCTCACAAGCAAGGGTAAGGATGTCGACAATGCTGGAAGCATCCGCCTTGGCACCGTCTTTGATTATCCATATTTTTGATTTACTGTTTTGGGCCCTTTTTGCTATCTTGGTTGCCGACCTTGCATGCAGGCCCAAGGCGTTGATGATAATAACATCCTGATAAAGCCCTCTGTCCGATTTAACCATAATAGACATTTTTTGTAGTGTTGAATTCGTGACTTATTACGAGATCATCATACCTAAAAACTGCATGAAAACTTTTGAAAAGGAAATTTTATTTTATAATAACAATTGGTTGGCGCCATT
>JAQYVG010000202.1 GCA_030145595.1 Desulfobacterales bacterium
GGCTATTTTTCCGATGAGCGGCGTTCTCCGCGGGTTTCCGCCCTCGACGTACTGCCGTACGCCTCCCCGCCAAATACATGCGGGACAAGCGGGCGAAAACCCTTGTGCGGCCTTGATCAGGACAAAAATTGCTCATTTCTGAATTGGACACTCATCGTGATCATTTTGGATTTATGGATGGAAACTTTTATTTAGCGGGTCAACGTTCTTAGCTATGCCCAAAAAACCTAAAAAAGTTATTATCTCAAAAGACAAAGCCATTTTCTGGCTGAATACAAACGGCCACTGGTGCAACCGGTATGGAGAATTTGAGCATAAGAAAATCATAGATTATTTTAATGCTTCAATACGAAAAGACAAAGGCGGCTACTATGTCGCCCAGACAACGGATGACTATCAGGAGAAAGTCTATTTCCATTACGAAGATACGGCCCTTTTCGTTGTTGATGTTCGCAAGGGAAAGGATATATTGCTGGTATTGAATACCGGGAAAAAGATCAAGCTGAAACCGAAAAAACTGTCAATGAAAGCAGACAACCTTTACATGCACATGGGAGAAGAACGCATCAAGTTTACTGAAAAAAGCCTGGTGAAGATATCTGCCCTGATAGAATGTTATAACGATCAATATGTCATTAAGATAAAAAATAGAAAATATAAAATTGGATCGTAAAATTTATTTTGCCCTGTAAAATCTGGTCCTCTGGGTTGTCAGAGATATCTGGCTCTGCCTTAGCGTTTTGTGTCTAAAAAGTTTAAAAACAATCACGAAAACGCGAAATATTGAAAGCCCCCCGGTATTACAGGCTCTGCCTACGGGGCAGGCGAAATAGCTGTACGTTTTAGAAATTATTTTCGCCTGCAACGAAAAACGAATCACTTTGGCTAGATTTTTTCGTGCTTTCGTTTTTTCGTGCTTTCGTGATAAATTTCTTTACTTGGCCCTAAAACAGAGCATCTACAAACAGTTCAGGATCAAACTTCTGCAGGTCTTCAATTTTTTCTCCAATGCCGACATATTTTAATGGGATTTCAAGTGCATTGCATATACCGACAACGATTCCTCCTTTGGCGGTTCCGTCGAGTTTGGTAAGGGCAATTGCCGTAACGCCGAGAGCATCGTTGAACATTTTAGCCTGGGACAGAGCGTTTTGGCCGGTTGTGGCATCGAGAACCAGCAAAATTTCATGGGGTGCGTCCGGGGTCTTTTTGGCGATGGTCCGTTTGATTTTTTTGAGTTCCTCCATCAGGTTTACTCTGGTGTGAAGGCGGCCGGCAGTGTCAACTATGACAATGTCAGTCCCCCGTGCCACGGCTGCTTCAATGGCGTCATAGGCTACGGCGGCGGGGTCGGCCTTATCTTTGTGCTTGACAATATCCACCCCGGCCCTATCAGCCCATATCGCAAGCTGTTCAACGGCTGCCGCCCGGAAAGTGTCGGCCGCCGCGATGAGAACCTTCTTCTGCGATGCTGCAAATTTGGCCGCCAGCTTGCCGATAGTGGTTGTTTTGCCGACTCCGTTGACGCCGATCACCATGATAACGTGAGGTTTGGCAGCCAGTGGTGCCAGCAGTGGTGTTTTGGTGCCGAGCAGTGCGAGTATCTTTTCTTTTAAAGCTTCTTTGAGTTGACCGGCATCAGAAATGCTTGAAGACCTTTTTGAAATACTTTGGATGAGGTCCATGGCGGTCTGGACGCCGATATCCGATGTTATCAGCAACTCTTCAAGCTCTTCTAAAAGATCGTCATCTATTTTGCGCTTGTTTGAGAAAAGCTCATCAATGTCGGTAGTAAGCAGTTGGCGGGTTTTGGAAAGGCCGGTTCTCAGGCGTTTAAAAAAACCTTTTGATTCTTTAGGCTCTTTTGGAAGGGGTTCACGGTTCACGGTTCACGGTTCACGGGTTCAAGGTTCAAAGGCTCAGGAAATAATGGTTAATAATTAATGGTTAACAATTAATAATTAATTATTGATTATTAGGTTCACGGTTCAGCGTTGGTTGCCTTATGTTCAATCCATGCCTATCCGGTTTACTCTGCTTGGTGTTCAAAATTTACGGAAACAATCTTGGAAACGCCTTTATTTTCCATGGTAATGCCGAAAAGTGTGTCGGCAAATTCCATAGTTCTTTTATTGTGAGTTATCATAATGATTTGAGAATTTTCCCCGATGATTTTCAGCAGATCATTAAATCGAAAAACATTGGATTCGTCAAGGGTTGCGTCAATTTCATCCATGAGACAGAAAGCGGCGGGCTTAATTAAAAATATTGAAAAGATCAAAGCGATGGCAGCGAGTGCTTTTTCACCTCCGGACAACAGACTCATTCTGGTCAGCTTTTTCCCCTGGGGATGGACCATAAATTCTACGCCGGTATCAAGAGGCTTATCCGGTTCAGTAAGGATGAGCTTGGCTGAGCCGTTTTCAAAAAGACGGGGGAAAACTTCGTTTAACTTTTGGTTTATGGCATCAAATGTTTTAAGAAATCGTTCCTGGGTTATCTTGTTTATCTTTGTGATAACTTTATGGAGATCTCCCACAGCCTGCTCAAGATCTTCACGTTGTTCGCACAGAAAGTCATAACGTTCTTTTAGTTGTTCATGCTCCTTGATGGCACCGAGATTGACATCTTCTATTCTGCCGATCCTTTTTCTGCAAAGGTCAAGCTCGTTCTCCATTTCATCCAGGGTCATCTTGTTATTTTCCGCCGCAGAATCAAATTCTGATACAAGGGCGGCAATCGCAGTGTGGTATGTTGCTTGCAGACGATCGGCAATATTTTTGCGTTGAAGATGTTGCTGGGATTGCTCAAGCTCAAGCATGCGGATCTTATGCAGTGTTTTTTCGCGTTTGGTCTGTATCTTGGAAATAGTACTGTCGTTATCGAGCAGCTTGGCATCAATGGACGCATAGTCAGCCTCATTGCGCTGCAAAGCTTCCTCCAGACGTTTCAAATCATCATACATGCCGGCAAGGGTCTGTTCCAAATCTACAATATTTTGTTTTGAATCGGTCTTTTTTTGTTTTTTTCGGGCAATTTCAAGTGCAATTTGCTCGAGCTGTTTTAATCCGTCATTTTGGAATTCTTTAAGTCGCCTTAAAGCATTGTTGCTGTTTTCCAGCTTGGTATTTAAAGCTGTTAAATTGAGTTTAAGGTCTACGATGCTATGATTAAAATCTTCCAGTTCCGATGACAAAGAGCTGATCTGATCTAATTTTTCTGTGACTTTGTCCTGGGCTGTTTTAACACCATTTTCGATGTCAGTTAGCGCCTGGTTGTGTGTAGTAATTTCTTGGTCAATATCATTCTTTTCTCCTAAAAGGCGCTGCTGTTCCAGGTGTATGATTTCAAGATGGCGGCGGGAGTGTTTTAAGTCTTCGTTAGCTTTATAAAGATCTTTTTCCGCTTCGATTTCGAGTTGGGTCACTTTATTTTTTTGTTCAAAGAGCTGCTGCAGTTTGCTTTCAATGGTGCGGACTTTGGATTCCAGTTCTTTTTGATCGCTACGTGCTGATTCCAGTTCAGGAATTAATTTTTTGATGCGGCGATCAATGCGTTTCAGTTCCTGTTTTTTTGCCAGAATACCTGACAGGTTGTCCCGGCTGCCGCCGATCATAATGCCTTGATGGGAGAGAATATCCCCATCTTTAGTAACAGCTGTCTGCATACTGCCGTTGTTGTTATATATTTTTAGGGCTTCTTGCATATCATCGGCAACAACAACATGTGCCAGGAGGGCTTCGGCGATTTTTTCAAACCCTGGTTTAACAGATACATAATCCAACAGCTTTTTTCGAGAAGGGCACTTTTTTTGGGGCTCTAATTCAAAGTTTTTGACGGAAGAAACCGGAATAAAACCGCTACGCCCGGCTCGGGTTGTTTGCAGATAGTTGATGGAGCCGATTCCTGCTGTTTGATCCTTGACAAGAATGTATTGCAATGATTCCCCAAGTACTGCTTCCACAGCAGTTTCATAGGAAGGCTCCGGTTCGAGAATATCAACCATCAGCCCTAAAATACCGTCATTTTCAGGGCCGCTGGTTTTATCTGTCGATTTCTCATCTTCTTTGCGGCCTACTTTTTTCATTACGGCCCGGACACCGTCCTTGTACCATTCAAAGTTGTCTTCCATTTTCTTTAAAGTGGTATAAGTCGATTTGGCTTTGTTGCTTTCCAGCACCAGGGTCTGAACGTGCTTCACCTGCTTGCCTAACAAACCGCTCTTTTCTTCCAGTTGCTTCTTAATATCGGCAATCTGCCGGTTCAGATCGTCTATTTTTGCGTGGTGTGCCTGAAACACTTTTTCGGTTTGGGACACTTTATGCTCAAGCTGTGTGACTTCTTGAGCGGTTTTGATTTCTTCGACATTCGTTTGTTTAAGGCGTCTTGTCAGGCTTTCCTTGTTATTGGTGGCGTTCTGGTAGATATTTTTGTGTCGAGCTTCCTGGGCTGCCAGATGCATAACTTTTGTTTTTGAAGTTTCAAGGTCTTGATGCAGAGCTGATAATTGGTCTTTAATTTTTTTCTCAAACGACTGCTGTTGATCAAGGACCTCCGTTTCCTTTGTGATGCGGGCTTTAATGCCGGTATTTGTGTCTGCAACCTGTGAGATTTCGGCGGTAATATTCCTGTCCTTTTTTTCAAGGTCTTGGCGGGCAGATTCAAGCCCTGCTATTTCACTGCCGAGCCTCTCTATCTCTTTATGAAGGTGAGCCAGATCATTCTCAATGCGGTCCATATTGCGCTGCATCTCAAATCTTTTAGACTTTTGCTCTGAAATTTCCTGATCTTTTTGTGAGCGACGCAACTTGATCTCTTCAAGTGCTGCGTCAAGTTTATTAAGTTGAGAGGTATGCCCGAGGTCCGTATCCCTGCGATCTTTTAATAATGTGTCGGTTTCATTTATTTTGTGCGTATAGTCATCGTAATAATGCAGGGCAAGGCCGATGTCGAGTTCTCTGATGCGATCCTGATACCTTTTGTAACGTTCGGCTTTACGGGCCTGACGCTTAAGACCGGCCATCTGCCGCTTTACTTCAAAAATTATGTCATTTACACGCAAAAGATTTTGATTGGTAGAATCGACTTTGCGCAAGGCTTCGTTTTTACGGGCCTTATACCTTGTAATTCCAGCCGCTTCTTCGATGAGAAATCGTCTTTCTTCCGGCCCGGCATCTGTAATTGTACCAATGTTGCCCTGTTGTACTACGGCATATGACTTAGATCCTAAACCGCTGCCCATAAAGATGTTGTGGATATCTTTTAGACGGCAGGGTTGTTTATTAATAAAATAGGCACTTTCTCCGGATCGGTAGAGGCGTCGGGTAAGCATGATTTCGGTAAAGCCTTTGAGCTCTTCAGGGGCGGTGCCGTTGTCATTGTTTAGGATTAAGGAGACTTCTGCCATGTTTAAGGGGAGTTTACCGTTAGTACCGGCAAATATCACGTCTTCCATAGATTTTCCACGAAGTTGCTTAACGCTCTGTTCCCCCATCACCCATCTGAGAGCATCGACAATGTTACTTTTGCCGCAGCCATTTGGACCTACAACTGCCGAAATACCAGGAGGAAATTCAATGCGTGCTTTTTCGTGAAAGGATTTAAATCCATTTATTTCCAGTTGTTTAATTTTCATACAAGAAAATCTCCTGTTTAGGAATTTTAGCCCGCCGGCGGGTAAACCTTTCGCCGGTTTGGCTTGATAGTTCCCTGAACCTTAATAGCAATAGCAGGAAGTTTTGTGATTGTAAAGCAAAAACACAAGGTGGAGTATGTTTTTATTGAATAAATACAAGATATGGTAGAATTTATATGTTTTTGGCTTATTTTATATGTTCATTGATAATTTATCAATAAAACAATATGATGATGAATTCGTAAAAAGCCGAATTCATCAGATGTCTGGTGTTTAGTATTTAGGGTTTTGTTTCAAATATATGAGACATACCAACGTGTTAGATCGCCAAATACTAAACACCAAATACAAAACACTTTAGTAAAAAATCAAATGTCTTACTTTTTTTAAGCCATTTTTATTATTAGTTTTAATACCCCGTTCGCTTGTGGGTGGGTGGCTAATTAGTGCCCATCAATAAATACATTTAAAAACTAAGTAGTGTCCGTCCATAAATCGGTAAATTTGCCATAG
>JAQYVG010000203.1 GCA_030145595.1 Desulfobacterales bacterium
ATGTCCACTTTTAGCAGGGGTAGATGTTTCACTGAAAAGTTCAATGCCTTATCTGCTGTAGCGTATTTTCCATCAGGCCATGTTAGCTGCGAAAAGACCAAGCGCACGTCTTTGTTATTCATCCGCCCCATCATTTCTTGATGATTATGGTGACTTAGAAATGGAAAAATAAAACCTACGACATTCCTCCATGAGGATTTTCTGAAAGGTTTCTCTTCCGAGTTAAAAGGCGTTACAAAAAGACCTTGCATCATGTATTGAGCAGGCATCAAATGAACCAGAAACCCTTTATGGCCTTTTTGCCTGTATTTAGAAAGAGCCGATGTAATAGTGCTGTCTTCATATGCAGCATCCAGCATATCCTTAATGGCTTGATCGGAGTGTGGTAAAACAGAAACTATTGTTATCTGTTTTTCCGGCAAATAAATTGTAGAAATTTGAGATATTGTATAATGACGTAAGCCGAACGCCGCCAGGAGTACAAAAAACAAGATGACTCCATAGCACACTGCCAGAGACAGCGTCGGCGATTTGATCCAGCCGAAAAAAACGCGAAAGATTTTTTTGCCGGGTTCTCCCGGCACGAACATAGCGGTACGCTGCATGTACGCAGCGTAGCTATCGCCATGCTGTTTGAGCATCCTATCCTCTTCATTCCTGGCCAGGATGTAGTAGACAAACAACATGCTGATATAGAGGACAAGAATTAAAAAGCGGGGCCAGAATAGCAACAACCCCAGTCCGGATATGGCGAGAAATAGATATTGTGGGTGGCGGACCCAACGGTACAGTATAGAGGAAACGATCCCTTTTCGGCGGAATTTTGCTGAGTAAACTTGCACAGCTCCAACTAAAAAAGCAATCAGGCCCAAGGAAAAAAGGCTCCGGCCCAAGGCATTCAAAAAATTGAGCGAATTGTTTTTTGCGGCGACGGCATGAGGCAGAAAAAACCCAGTCAACCATGCGGTTGTTTTGATGCCATAGAGAAAATCGAGTAACGGTCCATACCCGGCATAAAAATAGCCCGCAAAAGGGCTGATCATAATGACAATTTCTAATCCGATTAATAAATAAAAAAGTGTGACGGATCCTTTTATCAAGCTATCATTTGCAGCCATAAGTTATCCTTATGAATCATCTCATTTGGTTTCGGGGGCGTTCATCGTCTTTGGTAGGCAGGATTGTATATTCATCCTTGCGAAGATCAATCACATCCCCACTGTCTCCATGAGATGATTTCCCCATATTTACTTTTTGATCCTGTTCGGATTTATGGCCCCCATGGCCGCCACAGCAGCTCATGCCTCCTTTTCTGGAAAACATTAGATACACAAACAGACCTACAAAAATAAGTGATATTATGTTTTGCATGCTTCTAATCTCCTTTCAGTGGCATTGAGGCGCTCTTCCGCCGGTGACCTTGTTCAGCCGATCCAGATAACGGCCCCATAAGCCTCTACGTTTAGGCGCCTTTAGCTTCAAGAATTTCTCGGGATTCTTCTTAAAAGCTTTGCGGCAGGCATCAGCGCAAAAATAATATGTGCGCATCTGGTGAGTAAACATAAGATTTTTGTTGCCGGAGGCCACCTGCATCATGCAGACAGGATCGATAAAGATCTCGGGCGAACGAACCGTTTTTTTCATGGCAATATCTCCTATTTGAAGTTTTTGCTTTTAGTTATATCTATAGCAAATGCCATGCCACATTGTAGCAATTTTGTTTAACCATATAATTTTACAGGTGATATTCGCTCCAATATTAAAAGCAGTGCACTTTTGTTGTGGGCGGGGAGTGAAAAAATGGATAAAAAATAACCGGCTTTCGTTCTGAAAGGCTACTCAATTGGATAAAAAGTATGCACCCAACCCGGACGAACCGGAATCAAAGAGGGTATATATAAAATTAGGCATATTTATCATTTAACAAGCTGATACTGGATGCTTGATGCTGGATACTTGATGCTGGATACTGGATGCTGGATGCTGGATGCTGGATACTGGATACTGGATGAAATAAGGAATTAATGGACTTTTATCAACAGATTTGCGACTTCAAAACAAGGTTAAGGTAGTACCATCCTATTAGACAATTTTCTCCTCTACTTTCATCAGTAATGTCGGCAAAAACAAAAAGTCCATGGCTAAATGGCAGGTTTCTGCAACATTAGTTTTCATTCACCTTACAAGTCTATTCCGCAATTGCGACAAAACCTGTCATCTTTATCCAGCGGGTCGCCGCAATCACGGCAAAATTTTGTGTGCGACTGTTTTTGTGCCTTTGCATCTTGAGTTACGGACCGGTTGGACGCACCTCGGCGGGTGACAATCCGCCAAACAAAGACTATTGTTAAAAATATACTACTCACAATAGCAGCTGTTATAATCCCTTTATTGCCTGAAGTAATGTTTGGTGTTGCGGGTATCCCGGGTTTTTGTGCGCCTGTAACGGGGGGAGCCAAACTTGCGGCCGACAGCTGCGCTGTGGCCATTGTGTAATCCACGTCCACGGAAAAAGACTGCCCTGCCGGAACCGCTTGTGCGGGAAAGGCGTAGTAGGTAAACCCATCCTGACCTTTTGATACATTCACGGCCGCAGGCTCAACGGCAAGGAAACTTGCAGATATTGGTTTCTGCACTTTTAATTGAAAACTATTAACGGACAAATCAGCAAACCATGTAAAGTTAAAGGTACGCCGGTTGTTATTGACCACATAAGGAAGATAGTATTCCACCCTAAAGCGCAAATCGGGGGTAGTGAACCTGAATCCGCTAGAGGCAGGGCCGGAAAGGATGTCATCTTTCATGACGCCGTCACTGCTGTCTATGCGAGCAACGGCATTCAACTGGGCTGTTGCCGGAACTGGAAAAATGACGGTTGCAGGTAACTTCGTGTCAGCGGATAGTGTACCGGTTAACAAGACCAGGACAGAGGCTCGATCATAATCAGGCCAGAGGTCAACGACAAGCGTGTCAATCGTCGTTGCCCGGCCTTGTGCATAGCCTGCGGCCGGGAGTATCATTGCAAGCATAAATAGTAAAAAGTAGTATTTATGTTTCATTGTCTTAATCCTAACCCGGATAAACCGGCCTCCGGCTCGTAGAGCCTACGCCTCGGAGAGAAATAACAAATCACAAGCATCCCGCCAAAAAGACGGCGGACAAGCAAATTTCAAATAAATTCCAAGCTGCAAGCTCCAAATTCCAAATGCTAAAGAACTAAGGGCTCGCTCAATTAAGGTTTCAGCTTAAAGGCCGCCAGAATCTTTTATCAACAGCTACTCTTATCTTGGCGATGTCACTATTCTTTTGATAAAGTGATTCAGCATATAACGCCTGGTCCTGGCATATAGCACAGTTAAGAGCGTGTTTGTCGACAAAGCAGGTCAACAGGCTCTCATGCCCGAAGTTTTTTTTGCAGTTGCAGTAACAGTATAGGCTGTCGATCAGTTCCGGATTTTCCCGGGCTATTTTATAGGTCCTGGCAGCCTTTCCGAAAAATAGTGCCGGAGAGAGTGTCGGGCGCGTCTCACCCCCTCTGAGTGCATCGATATTCGCTACAGATACATCCTTAATAGCCATTGGATAGTCCCGAGAGTTTTGATCATAGAAGTAGCCGCCTATGAAAATCACTGCGACCACTGCAATGATTATCGGCAGAGTTTTTGTAGATTTCTTCGACTTCGCATGTTTTTTTCCGGAAGCCTTCGTTGTCCTTGATTTTTCACTAATCTGTTTTTTAGGTGAAGTCTTTTTCGGTTTTTTACTCATTTCTAATCTCCCTTAATTTTTTAATGTATATGCCTTGGTGCCATTGGAAAATTGAGAAGATAAATATTTGTAACTATCAAAACAAAAGAGACGAATATCATCGGCATTAAAGCCTTAAACGCTGTATTCGAATTGCTATAATTATTGATTGCCAACCGGTAACCGGCGTATAAAGCGAAAATATAGAAAACTATAAAAAGCGCCATCTGAATCCAGTATAAGACTGGAGGATCGATCAGTGTTGTTACCGCGAGGTTCCAGTCCGGGACTCCTGCAAAAAAAGGAGTATATTTGTTTATTACTCTCTGGAATGCCGGTACTATTCCGCCGGATTCATTCAACAGATGGCCGGTATTGTGGGCCAGGTGCATGGAAAGCCCAATGGGTATGAACATATATCCAAAATTGATAAATGTCTGTTTAATACCCTTGTGGTTCTTTATGCCGACAATCTTATTGGATAGGGCCGCCGCCAGTAAAATGATTCCGGGAATCAGAAACAGCGAAACGCCAAAATAGAGCACGGATTTTGTTACAACCTCTACGGTGTACTGATACGTTATGCCTAACTGCTTAGCAGGGAATAATTTCATCGCGGACTCCATCCAGCCCGCCCAGGGTGCCAGCATATCGCCGGTAACAAAGATACTGACCCCCACAAGTGCAACCGCCAACGCTGCTTCATCCAGGGACCTTTTTCCGGTTGTCCAGGCATCTTTGAAAAAAGGCCTGAACCTCAGTGTGATATTATTCTTGGGGCAGGACTTGATGCATTCGCCGCAAAAGTTACATAAGTTGTTGCTGTCCATCGCCGGTATCAATTCAAACATTGGACATCCATAACCCTTTTTGTTGCCGACATAACAATCCTTGTTTTTGTGGTTTCTGCATATTTCAAAGTCTTTTGATCTCAATTCCACGGCGGAAAACATGGAATAGATGCCGATCAGGCTCCCGATGGGGCACAGATACCTGCAAAAGGACCTTCTTTGAAAAAAAATACCGACCAGCACCGCAACAACGGTAATGCCGATCAAAAGAGATCCGGTAACCATGGGACTGCGCACGACGCCGATCTGAATATCGAGCCATGTAAGTCCGATAAACATAAAATTTGCCAGCCACATATTCTGAAGCTTTGGCGGGAAAAGGCGGTGGGATTTAAAAATTCTGGAGGTCCATTCTGATAATGCGCCCACAGGGCACATAAAACACCACATCCTCCCAACCAGCGCAAAGGTGAAAATAATGCCGGCCCACCATATGATCCAGATAAGCATGGTAGACATGTTTTTCCCGGAATCCTGGATATCTACAAATGCCAAAATTATAAGGATTGCAGTCAGGCCCAATAGAGGTACTTGCAGGAAAGGCTGAAAGTATTTTGACTGCAACAGCCTATTTATCCAGGGAATATCCAGAAAGTTAAGTCCCTTTGAACCAACAGGTGCAATTTTTCTTCTGACATTAATCAGATAAATACCAACAATTGTAATGGACAGGATTACAAGCAGAACCAGCGCCATTTTGAGATTCAAGTTGCCCGAAGCTGTCACAGTGACGACAAAGCCGACAGTTACCGGTGGATTAAGCTTTTTGCCTTCCAACGCTTTAATTGCCGCTTGAATAAAATAGCTGCCAGGATCTTTAAAGGTGGTTTTGAGCTGGTAGTTTCCGAACTCGTCGACTTCCCGGGCCGCTTGATATGTTGTATTTTCCGTTAGGTCTAATGCTTCAATTTCTTTTGTCTGGAAATTATCCCTGATGCTGAAAAATATTTTTGCATCTCTGACCGGCGCACTGTCTTGTGACCGCAAAATTTTGGCAATTATGAAGGCCTCTTTTCCCACGATCAATGGGTCAGGGTCGGTAAAAAGCTGTATCTGATAGTCTTCGACAAGCAGCGTATTAACGGCCAATGCCGGTCCCGGCCAAACTGCCACATACAACAACAACAATAATACCAGGATGTTTTGTGTAACTTTATTAAAATTCATATCATCCTTTACTTGCTTGCGGCTTCTCAATCAGATCGCGGAATAAACGCAAGATATCCGGCTGGGACCAGTCTAGCGGACCTATAACTTTTTTAGCGAGGATTCCATCCTTGTCGATGATGTAGCTCTCAGGTACTCCGGTAGTCTTGTAGATTCTTTTGATAGTATTCATGTAATCGATCAAAGCCGGGAAAGTCAGCTTGTATTTTTTCATGAATGGAGCCACAACCTTGGCCCCCTTAGAATCAATGCTGACGGCCAGAATTTCAAAGTTTTCACCTTTTAATTTTTGGTAAAGCTTTTGCATCGAAGGCATTTCTTCAACACAGGGGGGACACCAGGTAGCCCAGATATTGACGAACACTACCTT
>JAQYVG010000204.1 GCA_030145595.1 Desulfobacterales bacterium
CGTCCGAGACCATCAATCCTGAATCTGCAAATGAAGTCATCGAATCATTATGCAAAGTAGTTATGAAGAGTTTGCGTAGTCATAAACTGATCGAATGAAGCATGAAGGGGAAAAGATGAGATCAAAACATATGAAGTCTTTCAAATATTTTATAGTTTTGTTGCTCATTGCCACCGTCTCTACAAGTTATGCATAGGATTGCTGGACCAGGGACTGGAGTCGTCCCCGGCACCGATTCGCAAGGGCGAAAAACCGGTCATTTCTTTGGATACAAAGGACCCGACTTATGTCTCGGCCTTGAACGCAAGTCGGATCATACGTGAAGCCCTCACCGGCATGGCCATGCGTAAAATGGGCCTGACGGAAAAACACTATCTCAGCCCGCTCACCAAGGACGACGGGCGCAAAAAATAGCGACCGTGGGGTTAAAGCTTGAATTTGATGGCAAGTACAAAACAATAGTATGAACTGTATAAGAGTGTGCAGAACGGGGTGGTGCTCTTCCCGGATTCATCAAAATACTCGTATTTTAGGATACAAAAACCGTATAGAAAGTAGTTCTAATAGTCATTATTTTCTTTGCAATAGTATATCCTTTATACTATGATATAAATCATCAATTAAAGGTTAAAGTATAGACAATAAAAATTAGGGAATGGAAAATGCTACTGGAATATATTGATGCAGCCATGCGTTATGCTAAATATGAGATTTTACAAGAGGACGGATCATTTTACGGCGAAATCTCCGAATGTAACGGTGTTTATGCCAATGCTGATAATCTGGAAGACTGTCGAAAAGAGCTAATGGAAGTACTGGAAGACTGGATTCTATTCAGAATTTATAAAAATCTTTCACTTCCAATTATTGATGGCTTGGAGCTCTCCGTTAAAGAGGTCGCTTGATGCCATCTTTTGGGCCTATCAAGAGAAAACAACTTATCAAGTATTTTAAAAAAGCCGGGTTTTCCGGTCCTTTTAGCGGTGGCAAACATTAATTCATGGTAAAAAATGATTTAACCATCAGAATCCCCAATCCGCATCAAAGTGATATTGGAAGAGAGTTATTGTCAAAAATACTCCGCCAAGCAAATATTGATAAAAATGATTGGGAAAAGCTTTGATTCCTACCAAACAAAACCGGGTGCTTCGTACCCGGATGTAAGTTCAACGTTTAACTTACGAACGCGCTTTTCGTCTTTGCCAGCCAACCGAAAGATAAACTTCCCTATCGATTTTTGTGAAAATCCGAAGTTGCACTTGAGATTTTCACAAAAACAGTGTAGGCTTCCAACATGATTCGCCGCGAGATTACAACAGAACTGATGGAAGCCGCCGGGGAATATCCGGTCGTAACGGTCTTTGGGCCGCGCCAGGCCGGAAAGACAACCCTTGTCCGGATGGCCTTCCCCGATAAATTATATTATTCGCTGGAAGATCCCGATGTACGCATGGCAGCCGATACTGATCCACGAGGTTTTTTGTCTGACCTCTCCGATGGGGCTGTTCTCGACGAAATCCAGCGTCTCCCGGCATTGCTCTCCTATATTCAAGGAATAGTAGACCGGGCCCAAAAGCCGGGGATGTTCATTCTGACCGGCAGCCATCAACCTGAACTCCATCAGACGGTAAGTCAGACCTTGGCCGGAAGAACGGCGGTTCTGACCCTGCTTCCGTTTTCACTGAAAGAGCTGCGAACTTACCGCAAAGACTGGCCGGCCTTTGAGTTGATCACTAAAGGTGCGTATCCAAGGATTCATGAAGAGGATTTGCGGCCAACCCGTTTTTTTAACGGCTACCTGCAGACTTATGTAGAAAGGGATGTTCGGGCCCTGATCAACCTCAGAGACTTGAGGACATTTCAGCAGTTCTTAACGTTGTTGGCAGGACGTATCGGGCAGGTTGTAAACTATTCATCACTCAGTAGCGATGTCGGTGTCTCAGCCACTACAGTGAAAAACTGGATTAGTGTCTTAAAGGCTTCTTTCGTGGTTTTCGAACTGCCCCCCTTTTTCGAGAATATTCGCAAGCGTGTCGTAAAATCTCCGAAGATCTATTTCAGCGATTACGGCCTGGCTGCGTTTTTGTTGGGTATCGAGACTCAGGAACAGTTATCCCGCGATCCGCTGCGTGGAGGACTTTATGAAAATTTGATGATACTGGATGTCCTTAAAAACCGCCTAAATAGTGGGAAACGTCCGGAAATGTTTTTTTACAGAGATACGCACGGCACCGAAGTGGACCTTATCATCAAGCACGGTAGGGAGTTGACCCCGGTTGAAATCAAATCGGCCGCAACCTTTACATATGATTTTCTTAAGGGGATCGAACAGTTCCGAAAAGTTGCCGAAGACCGTTGCAAACCGGGATTTGTTTTTTATAACGGGCGTGAACAATACACGCTTAAAGGAACACGGGTGTTCAATCCTTTATTACACGAAGGGCTGGAAGCTCTTTCTCTTTAACAGCCTCTCAAGCTTTGCCCCCTATCCTTGCCGCCTGCTTAGCCTTTTCCAGTCCGTCGAGCATGGCATCCACCCAGTGGTCAAAATGAAAAGAACGGGTCGGATTAGAGTCAAACCATGATCCCTAACACAGGTGATATTTTTCACCGACGGCGGTTTCTGGTAGATCAAAGACATCGAATTGATTGAAGAACATAGATTGCTTTAGAATTTTGGATTAGAGATACGGGCGGCTTGCTCCGCTAAATCCGCAAAACGCCTTGGTGGAAATGAAGTGTCAGTGGAAGCAGATGATTTGACAACAGTCAAGATTTTGTGGTCTACTACATTTTTTTCGAATTATTAGATAATCGCTTTTCAATCTCCTGATAAAAATCACGATTGAACGATTTTTTCTTGGAAGTACCTCTTTCAGAAGAAGTAAATAGTTTCAATTCATGTACAGTCTCTGATAGACTCTTAATTTGCACTTTCACAGTATCGACATTTCCGTCCTGAGCGATAATGGTGAGTGCATTGAATTTGGGCTGTTCAATCTTCTCGACGACTTCGAGTCCAGCCCGGTCGAGAACTTCGTAAGTGGCCCTAAGCAGTTCACTAAACCGGACGTTCTCAAAAACCACAATCTGGCCGTAACCTTGAGAGTCTATGTCCGCCAACCCATAGGGTTTAGAACAGCCGTTAAGGAAAAAAAGGCCTATCGTGCAGGCTAAAAAACAAAAAAAATTGCGAAGTCTTCTGGTCCACATTTTAAATCGTGCTCCTTTCGTTTCTTACGTTTGACCTCCTACGCTGTCGCTCTCCCGTTGGCAAAAGTCCACTGACATAACAATGCCAACCTCGATAGCATTCTACTTTATCAAGTCGGCCAACTTCAAGCTAAATTTAAAACCTGAATCTTGCCTGAAAGCGGAATTTGTCCTTTTTGCTTTTTTGTGAATTTTGATATATATGTCAACAAAGGACGATGGTTATATGTTACTTTTCTCATTTTCTCCAAATAAATTCAGTGCAACCCAGGATGCTTCTCAAAGACTACTTAAATGAAAAGGGGACAGTCAAATGATCAAGGAGATTACCGCGCAAGAGCTTAACACAGAAAACTTCATCGATGAGAAGATCAAACAAATCCAACAAGTTGTTAAGGGCGGCATGGCGATCAATGCACTCTCGGGGGGCGTCGATTCGTCCACGGTCACGATGCTCGGCCATCGCGCCCTGGGGGACCGCCTTAAGACCGTGTTTATCGAAAACGGTCTTATGCGTGAGGGAGAGTCCGAAAAGGTTGTCGGTCTTTTTAAAAAGCTTGGGGTCACGGTTGACGTTGTCGATGCACAAAAAGAATTCTTTGCCGAACTCGAAGGAATCACGGATCCGGAAGAGAAGCGCGAAGCGATTACCCAGGCTTTTTACCGAGACGTATTCGGACGCCTCGTCAAGGAAAGTGGCGCAAAACACCTTCTTCAAGGAACCATATTGACCGATATCGACGAGACCGTCGCAGGGATAAAAAGGCAGCACAATGTCTTTGAGCAGCTCGGGATCGACCCGAAAGAGGCTTTTGGCTATCACATCATCGAACCGCTCATTCAGCTTCGCAAAGACGGCGTTAGAAAGGTTGGTGAGGCTCTGGGGCTCCCGGCAGAGGCCTTTGACCGCATTCCATTCCCGGGTCCGGCACTCGCGGCACGTGTGATCGGTGAAATAACCATAGAGCGCATCGAGACGGTTAGAAAGGCAACCGTTGTGGTCGAACGGCTGCTCAAGGACACCGGTGCATTTCAGTATATGGCGATCCTGCATAAAGACCGCGTGACCGGCATGCGTGACGGATTGCGTGATTTTGGCCAGCAGATCGAAGTGCGTTGCTGGGAGAGTGTCGACGCGCGGGTCGCAACACCGACACCGCTTTCTTTCAAAATTCTCGAGGAACTCGCCAGCGAGATTATCCGCGATGTGCCGGGCATCGTCAGTGTCACGTATAACATAGCACCGAAACCCCCTTCAACGATCGAAGCGGTTTGACGATTAGGCTTTTCAGGACCAAATAAAATCCTGTTCGACATGGGTGGGCAAGGTCTTTCTGTCACGTTCAAAGATGGTGGACACCTCCGCCAAATCCAGGGATCGCTATATCGCTGCTGATGAAATCGTCACCTACAGCCACGGCGCCGAAGGAAAGCATGCCCATGAGTCGCTAAATAAAAGATCCCCTGGAGTCTTTCAACCCCAGGGGAGGATTAGATGAAAGCCCTTAGAGTTTATTGGGCTCCGGGGGCGCTCAATAATTATAATTAAGATTTTGCTGTGGTATGTCAAGCGGTTTTAACAGATTCTAATCACCTAATGAAATCTTCTGTAAACATATTCGTTGCTGAACAACCACCCTGGTTCAATAAAAAGTACCTGCCGTATCTACTCATTCCGCATTTGGGCAAATTACCGAACACGCCGGTGGTTTCCCCCAAAATCCTCTATTAAACTAAAGATTGCAGGCGACTGTAGGGAACTAACCAATCGTTTTTTTTAATGTTTATTCATTAATATTTAACTTGGTACAATAATTGCAATTCTTGTTTCAAAACGGTTAATGGGCATCGTGTCAGAATGCGCACAGCCCAAAGACTGTTTTGAGTTAGTGCATATCCATAAATTCGTTTTAGATACCAAGGAGGTTTCAATTTAGAAAATGGAGTTTATTGTTAGAAAAAAAATTGAGCAGATTATGCGATGGACGGAGGAAGGGCACATAACCTTCACTGAGTACCTCCGCCTTGTCGCATTGTTTCAAATCGAAGCAAAAGTGGGAAAAAATATCCAAGTCTAAAATTCTATTTTCCAAAAAACCTTCACCTTTCATCGAATCCTCTTCTGGGACTTGGTCAACCAGGGGATTTTTTTGGTAAAATCGCCGGGCAGGCTTGGGGATTTACCCGAAAATAGACTATGATAAACATTCTAAGTAGGCAGACAAATTTATAACCTAATGAATCTACAAGGTTTATAAATTTTCGGTTTGTCTTGGTATAATCATTGCAATCCCGTTATAAAAACAAATAGGCATCATGCCAAGACGCTCCACCAACAATGGCACCTCTGAATTCAAAGCGGTATTTTACAGAGTAGAAATTTATGGCTGGCACAGGAAAAAGATGATTGCATCTAATCTTCCAGGACAAAGAAAATAAACGATTGGTGTTTGGGGAAAGAGGTATATTATGAAGAGTTCCCATAGAAATTTCCAGGCAAAGATACTTGAAGAAAGACGCTCAGGAAGAGATCGAAGGGGAGCGGATGACATTATATCTGCCGGCACTGAGAGGAGAAGTTCTAAAGACAGCATAAATGGAATAGAGCGAAGGAAGCACAGGCGATTTAAGGTTAAAGACTTTACTTTTGTCAAATTTAGGTCTGAATCTGATGAAGATGTCGGGCAACTCCTGGACATAAGTAAAGAAGGGCTTTCATTGCGTTATTTTGTAAATGCCGGAAAACCAAAAAATTTTTATAAATTGGATATATTTTTGTCCGGCGGCGATTTTATTATTGCCGGGATTCCGTTCAAGACCATTTCAAATACGGAACTGAATGATGGATTACAATTTAGCCCGAAAATTTTTAGACGATCTAGTGTGCAGTTTGGGCATTTGACACC
>JAQYVG010000205.1 GCA_030145595.1 Desulfobacterales bacterium
ATGTTGAAAGCGGCGGCGAAAAACGTGTGAATGCCGTCTTTTTTTCCGGTGGGAAGGGTTTGAAGTGAACCGGAGCCAATGTAAATTAAATTCCAAATAACAAGCATCAAATTACAAATAAATCACAATAACCGAAATTCAAAATAACAAACTTTGGAATTTCCTTGAGATTTGCCTGCCCGCCGTCTTTTTGGTGGGGTGCTTGTAGTTTGGAGCTTGTTTGTTTTTTGCATGCCCGCCGTCTTTTTGGCGGGGTGCTTGGAATTTGTGATTTTAAACACAAAACTCCAAGGTAGAGCCGGGTATCTCTGACCTTGCCCAAAAGACCTGGTTCTTCAGGACTAAATTAAGCCTGCATAAGGCCCCTAAACTTAATAAAATAGTCGGCCCCGGATAACAGGGTCATTGCCAGGGCCGCCCATAAAAATACGGACCCGATGGCATGAAAATCGATAGTAAAATGTTGATAATGTATTAAAAGAGGTATTATGGCGGCTATCTGAAACCCGGTTTTATATTTTCCAAGACGGGATGACGAGATATCCTGCCCCTGTTGGGCGGCAATATTTCGCAGGCCGGTAACAGCAAGCTCCCGCCCGATGATAATGCAAACTATCCAGCCCGGAATCCATCCCAGTGACGCCAGCATGATAATAGCGGAAGATACCAGCAGTTTGTCTGCAAGCGGGTCCATGACCTTGCCGAAAGTCGATACAAGCCCCTTGCGCCTTGCAAAAAAACCATCCAGAAAATCGGTTATGGCCGCAACGCTGAATAAAACGGCAGCCACAAACGCAAACAACTTGCCGGGAAACAACAGTAAAATCACAATCAGCGGAACCGCGGCAATGCGAAACAGGGTTAGATTATTGGGGTTGCTAAATATCTCTTTCATCTACCCACTCGAAAACATAGTCCTTGCATTTAAAATCGTCGTTTTTTAATAGTGCAGCCACCAAGACACCAAGCCTCTAAGATTATAATACTAATTTAAATTGTCCGATTGGTTTAATTGGTTTAATTAGTTTTATTTGTTAACCAACCAAACCAATTTAACCAATAAAACTGAATCATTAAACTTTATAATCCATACTCTTTCTTTGTGCCTTTGTGCCCTAGTGGCTGAATGGTTACGTCGTTTTTTATTTTGCTTGTGATTTTTCCCAGTCGTCAAGAAAAGCTTTGATACCCTTGTCTGTCAGTGGATGGGCAGCCAGCTTGGCCAACACGTCAAAGGGGATGGTGGCAATGTCAGCCCCGATAAGGGCTGAATCCAGGACATGCAACGGATTGCGCACACTTGCTACAATGATCTCGGTATCAAAGGCGTAATTACTGTATATTTCTACAATCTGTTCGACAAGCAGGAGCCCTTCCTGAGACAGGTCATCGAGACGACCGACAAACGGGCTGACAAAGGTCGCACCGGCTTTGGCCGCCATCAGAGCCTGCAATGGTGAAAATACCAGAGTTACATTTGTTTTGATTTCCTCTTGGGTAAGCTGGCGGGTTGCCTTCAAGCCGTCCACCGTCATGGGAACCTTTACAACGATATTTGCGTGAATCCCTGCCAGGTCCCGAGCTTCCTTTAGCATGCCTTCGGCATCAAGGCTGATAACCTCAGCACTGATGGGACCATCCACTACTGCGCAAATCTCTTGGATGATCTCTTTAAAGTCACCCCCTTCTTTGGCTATGAGACTCGGATTGGTAGTAACACCGTCAACCATCCCCATACTGTGGGCTTCTTTGATTTCGTTTATGTTTGCTGTGTCAATAAAAAATTTCATCTGCAAAACCTCCTGTGCAATTACTGCGGAATTTATTTTTTTAAACGCATGTTAATAAATTTATCTCTGCATTCCGGGCTGCAGAAATACAAATCCTGGCCGTCGGTCTTTAGATGTACACCGTCTCTTTGGGGAAAATAGACTTCGCATACAGGATCTTTAATCATCACGTCATCGATCTCACCGGCGGCTTTGCCGGCAAACGTTTTCGAGGTTGATGCGCTTGGCAGCGTCCAGGACTTCAACACCCGGTAACAAAGGTATATTAAACCTAAAAAGATCAGTAGTCGCATTGATACTCAACCACCCTTTGCCTATCTTCTCCCAGATTATTTAAAAGATGCCGTACATCTTTTTTGTAAACCGGGTGAATAAATGTGGGATTTATATCACATATAGGCTTTAACACAAAGCATCTTTTGTGCATTCGAGGATGGGGAATCACAAGCAAAGATGTTTTAAGCACTAAATCATCATAAAATATGATATCCATATCCAGAATCCTGGGGCCAAACCTTATCGTGTCACGGACTCGCCCGGCACTGCGCTCAATTGACTCTAATGTTTTTAACAGCTGAAAAGGATCGAGGGTGGTTTCAATTTTGATCACTGCGTTGACAAACCAATCCTGATCAAGATAGTCAACAGGCTCGGTTTTGTAAAACCGTGAAATGCCGGTTAGTGCGGCTGTGCCGGTGCTTATCAGGGCATCAATACCATTTTGACAGTTTGAACGTTTGTCTCCGATGTTGGATCCGGTACCAATGTAAGCCGTATGCTTTTTCATGTGCGATCATGCCATAGGGGTCAGTAAAAAATCATGGTCCAGAGAGCCAGGCTTTAATTTCACCCCATAGGGGTGTACCTATCTCAAATGAGTAAGTTAAATTATAAATATCAAATGTCAAACAAATAATCCGCCGCAGGCGGAACCGAAAATAGTTTAGGAAGTGGAAATTCCAAATAACAAATTACAAATAACAAATAAATTCCAATGACCGAAAAAACAAATAACAAACAAAAGAATAAAAAAATAGTTTTAGCTCTTGTTTGGAATTTGCCTGTCCGCCGTCTTTTTGGCGGGATGCTTGATATTTGTGATTCTTGCCTGCCTTTGGCATGGTATTTGTAATTTGGTGCTTGTAGTTTGGAATTTATTTGTAATTTGCCTGCCCGCCGTCTTTTTGGTGGGGTGCTTGATATTTGTGATTTATTTGTCTTTTGTTGCTTGGAATTTGTGATTTTAGACACAAAACTCCAAGACAGAAACGGACAACTCTGACTTGGCTCAAAGACTAGGCTTTCATAGTTAAACCAAAAGGAGGATATAATGGCGATTATCAATTTTGGCGGTGTTGAAGAAGAAGTGATTACGTCCCAAGAATTTTCTTTGGAAAAAGCCCGCAAGGTGCTTGAAAACGAAACCGTTGCAATCTTGGGTTACGGCGTTCAGGGACCGGGGCAAGCTCTGAATTTGAGGGACAACGGCATCAACGTTATCGTCGGGCAGCGGGACAACAGTAAAACTTGGGATAAAGCGGTGGCCGACGGTTTTGTTCCCGGCGAAACCCTTTTTGGACTTGAGGAAGCCGCCCGTAAAGGGACCGTTGTGCAGTTTCTGCTTTCAGACGCCGGTCAGGTTGCCACCTGGCCGCAGATAAAACAGTGTTTAAATGAAGGTGATGCGCTCTATTTTTCACATGGTTTTTCAATAACTTTTAAAGATCAGACCAATATTATACCTCCTGAAAACGTCGATGTCATCCTGGTCGCCCCCAAAGGATCCGGCCGTACCGTTCGAACCAATTTTCTGGACGGCAGCGGCATCAACTCCAGCTTTGCCGTGCAGCAAGACTTTACCGGCAGAGCCAGGGAAAGAACCCTGGCCCTGGGTATTGCCATCGGCTCGGGTTATCTTTTCCCCACGACCTTTAAAAATGAAGTCCACAGCGATCTGACCGGCGAGCGCGGTGTATTGATGGGCTGTCTGGCCGGTGTGATGGAAGCCCAATACAACACGCTTCGCAAGCACGGGCACAGCCCCAGCGAAGCCTTTAATGAAACCGTGGAAGAGCTTACCCAGAGTCTGATTCGACTGGTGGCCGAAAATGGTATGGACTGGATGTTTTCTAACTGCAGCACCACCGCCCAGAGGGGAGCGCTGGACTGGGCGCCGAAGTTTCGTGACGCCGTTCTGCCGCTCTTTGACGAGCTGTATGAAAATGTCGTTTCCGGCGTTGAAACCAAACGGGTTCTTGAAGCCAACAGCGCCCCTGATTACCGGGAGAAACTGCAAATAGAGCTCGATCTTATCAAAAACTCTGAAATGTGGCGGGCAGGAGCCGCTGTACGGGCCCTGAGGCCCGAAAACAGATAATAAGCAATCATTAGGAGAACATATTATGGAACCGATTCTGTTATATGACACAACCTTGAGAGACGGAACCCAGGGAGAAAACATCAGTTTTACCGCCAAAGAGAAAATCCAGATCGCCCAGCGCCTGGACGAATTTGGCATTCATTACATCGAGGGCGGCTGGCCGGGTTCCAATCCCAGGGACATGCAATTTTTCGAACTTGCTCAAAACACCACCTTTAAGCATGCGCGTATAACAGCATTCGGTTCCACCCGCAAAGCCGGTATCACTGCCTCCGAAGATCCCAACTTGCAGGCACTGTTGCAAAGCAATACCCCGGCGGTGGCTATCTTCGGCAAAACGTGGGACCTCCATGTCGAGCAGGTCATCAACACCACTCTAAAAGAGAACCTGGCCATGATATTCGACTCGGTTGAATTTTTAAAAAATAATGGTCGCGAGGTGATTTACGATGCCGAGCATTTTTTTGACGGCTATAAGGATAACCCCGACTATGCACTGCAGACCGTTATGGCGGCTGTAGACGCCGGGGCGCAATTTGTTGTGCTTTGTGACACCAACGGCGGCAGTCTCCCATCTGAAGTCGTATCGACCATGCAGGCCGTGCGTCGGTCTTTCTGCAAAAAATACGATACAACCGAAGATGCGCTGCCGTTTAAGTTCGGCATCCATACTCACAACGACAGCGGCATGGCGGTAGCCAATTCCATCGAAGCCGTCGATTGCGGTGCGGTAATGGTGCAGGGAACCTTCAACGGCTATGGGGAACGCTGCGGCAATGCCGATCTGACATCCATCATTCCGATTCTTTATTTCAAAATGAACCGCCCGTGTGTCTCCAGTGAAAACATAGGAAAATTGAAAAAACTCTCGCGGTTTATCAGCGAAACCGCCAACATGATTCCGTTAAACAGCCGGCCTTTTGTGGGCAAAAGCGCTTTTGCCCACAAAGGCGGCATTCATGTGAATGCGATCATGAAAATATCCAGGGCCTATGAACACATGGAGCCCGATCTGGTGGGGAACAAGCGCCGCGTGTTGGTATCGGATCTTTCCGGTAAAAGCAACGTGGAGTTCAAAGCCAAAGAACTCGGCGTCGAACTGGAAGCCAATGGAACTGACAGTCGTGAAATCGTAAACGAAATCAAGCGTATGGAACAGGAAGGGTATCAATTTGAAGCTGCAGAAGGATCCCTAAAAATTCTGCTGGAAAAGTTTTCCGGCCAGTTTAAGCCCCTGTTTGAGCTCAAATCCTTCAGGGTGCACATCGAAAAGGATGCCGAGCGACCCTGCACTGCCCATGCTACTATCAAAATTTCCGTGGACGACAAAGAAGAAATCACCGCTGCCGAAGGTGAGGGACCGGTCAGTGCGCTCGATAATGCGTTGCGCAAAGCTTTGTACAAATTCTACCCGGAGATCGAAAATATGCGTCTGATCGATTACAAGGTGCGGGTCATTGACGGACGTGCCGGTACTGCTGCCAAAGTGAGAGTATTGATCGAATCGCGGGATCAGGATAATATCTGGAGCACCATCGGTGTTTCCGAAGATATCATAGCAGCCAGCTGGCAGGCCCTGGCAGACAGTGTTCAGTACAAGCTGGCGATTGCGCACCATAAGAAGTAAAACCGGACAAGCCGGAACCAAATAAGATTTTCACGCAAAGGCGCAAAGACGCCAAGATTCTTAAAAAATTTATCTTTGTTTTCCTTTGCGAGCTTTGCGCCTTTGCGTGAAATAATGTACTGCTCAATACCGGAACCAAATAAGATTCTCTCGCAAAGGCGCAAAGACGCCAAGATTCTTAAAAATTTTATCTTTGTTTTCCTTTGCGAGCTTTGCGCCTTTGCGTGA
>JAQYVG010000206.1 GCA_030145595.1 Desulfobacterales bacterium
CGAGAATCGGTCTTTGAAACGAAAAGACGAGGGCATAGGTGCATACGACCAGAATTGCAAAGGTTAAGAGTTTTACAACCTGGCGCTTGCCGAAAAGAAAACGGGCCTGCAGTTCGTCGGCGGTGATCACCGGTGTTTTCAGTCGTTCACGAACGGCCAGGGCCAGCTCGCGCGTCTGGCGTTGTCGGGCTTCATGCCCCTTTGAAAGGAATATGTCGCCGATGACCACCAATGCACTTTTGTCGTTGCCCTTGACGGTCTCCATAATTTCGTCCTGGGCACCATACACGGTATAGCCCCCACCGGAGCGACCTCTGGCGACCAGTTCTTCCAGCGTTCGACTCAGGCCGGCATCATCTGCGGCGGGCAGCGCGTCGTCATCTTCGACACCGCCGGTATATATTTCTGCTGCAGGCTTTTTTTCATGGGGGACAGCTGCGGCCGGAAAAGCTTGGGCGGCTTCATGCTCGGCGGCCTCCTGGGGCGCTAGACGCAAAAGCTCCACGGCGGCACCCCACCTTTGCGCCAGCCGGTTGATCTGCTCAAAATTCTCGGACTCGGGATTAAAGACCTCTTGAATCCATAGAATGTTTGTTTCAGCCATGGTGCAGCGGACTTCCCGGCAGTGCTCTATATCCCGGAGCACTTTGGGGATGTCGCCGGCAACATCTTCCTGCTGAGGCATGTAGGTAACGGTGATAATGCCGCTGTCGGCCTTGACTCCCAGGTCGGCCTTGCGGGTGCGATCGTCATCGGCCAGGCGCAGTTTGGCCCGGGTGGTCAGATGATGGTCGGCCATTGCTTTCAGGCTGGCCGCCGTCGGCTGGAATCCGGGCAAGGCGGCCATGGATTGCAAAATCTCGGAAGCGTTTTCCATGCTCATGTTGTGCAGATTAATGACAAAGTCATACTGCCCCAATTCACTCAGATCCTGTTGGTGAACGTACCGTGCCCACCTGGAAATATCTTCGTCGAGTTGTTCCAGATAGGTCATGGCCTTGTCCTGGGGCAGGTTCAGCGCCTGCATGGCGTTTTTGACCCGCGTTTCCCTGGGAACCACCACCGCCACCCGCAGCCGGTGGCTGACCCCCGGTAAGAGCAAGTGACCCACCCGGCCTTCATATACAAGGTTCCCCTCGGGCGCCTGTTCGCAGGTGGCCGCCGTAATGAAAGCCAGATAGAGTTCTTTCTCGCGGGCCAGCTTTTCATGCATTTCCGGAGATTTGATCATTGAAATCTCCAGGCGGCCCACTTTTATTCCATGCTTTTGGGCCTTTTCAACCAATTCTTTGCGGCTTGTTGACGGCCAACCTGTCTTGTTGACCAGACTTTCGGCCAAAGCTTCGCACCCGCTGTGGGGCGGGCTGGAAATCATAATAATCGGCATTTCTCCTCCATTTTTTATTCATAAACATATTTTTGTTAATCAAGAAACATGCCAGGATTTATTTCTCTTTAAATATCTATACGTTAGCCTTACCCTCCCCAATAGTCTAAATATATTTGTTTCAGTATGAAACTAATCGGGCAGCATAAAATATGGATATTTCTTGCTGTATGCTACAAAATCAGACCGTTACAGCTTATGTTTCAAATTGAAAAGCAAAAGGAGTTGTGTCGGGGTTTAGCTCAGCCCCAGGCGTTTCATCTTGCGCCAGAGGGTTGTTCGGGGAATTTTGAGGATTTGAGCGGCAAGTCCTTTTTTATGATTGGTTTTTATCAGAACCTGCCGGATATACTCGCGTTCCTTTTTTTCCAGGGAAGGCCAGTCTTCCGAACCGCTAGTGGCAAGCCTTTGCAGATCAGGGGGCAAATCGTGGGGGCTTATGATGGAGTCATCGGTCAGGGCGACGGCGCGTTCGATAATGTTTTCCAGTTCACGCACGTTGCCGGGGAAGGGGTAGTTTAATAGCACCTCCATGGTATTCGGCGCCAAGCCTTTGACTTCTTTAGAAAAAGCTTGGGTATATTTGTCCAGAAAGTGACGCACAAGCAGAGGAATATCTTCTTTTCTGTCTCGCAGTGGAGGAAGAGTGATACAGACCACGTTGAGGCGGTAGAAAAGGTCTTCCCGGAATGTTTTGTTGGTCACTGCTTCGTCAAGGTCCTGGTTGCTGGCGGCAATGATGCGAGCGTCCACTTGAATAGGTTTTACACCACCAACCCGCAGCAAGGTCCTTTCCTGGATAAACCGCAGCAGCTTGACCTGCATGCTTGTCGGCATTGCGCTTATTTCATCCAGGAATACGGTGCCCATATGGGCCGCCTCCAGAAGTCCGATTTTGGTGCCTGCGGCTCCGGTGAAGGCCCCCTTTTCGTGACCGAAAAGTTCGTTGGCAATGAGTTCTTCGGTAAAGCCGCCACAGTTGAACGACATGAACGGCCGATCCCGCCGCGGTCCTTGGAAATGAATCGCCTGTGCGACCATTTCCTTGCCGGTCCCGCTTTCACCATGGATTAGCACATTGCAAAGCAGGGATGCCACTTTATCAATCAGATGGAAGACCTCTTGCATTAGAGGGCTTTGCCCGATGATCCTCGGGTGGCGAGATTGGGACTCGAGGGTTTTTCTCAGAGCCTCTTTTTCCTGCACCAGAGACACTTTTTCGATGGCCCTTGCGGCCAGCGCCCTGATTTCATTCATTTTGACCGGTTTGGTCACATAATGGAACGCTCCGGCCTGTATCGCTTCAATGGCCGTATCTATGGAACTGTAGCCGGTAATGATGATGACCTCGGTCTGAGGAAAGCGGTCTTTTATGGTTTTGAGCACTTCCAGGCCGCTCTGATTCCGAAGCATCAAATCACACAGCACTAAATCGAAGGGAATTTGGCTCAGCCTATTGAGGGCCGGCTCTCCGTCCAGAAATGTTTCCACCAGATAACGGTCTTTTTCCAGCCCTCGCTTGATTTCCCGGCAGACAATGGCTTCGTCGTCGACAACAGCTACCCGGGGTTGTCCCTTATCGTTATTACCACTCATTTTTAACCCCGATGGGAAGATAGATGGAAAAACAAGTACCCTGGCCAGGCACACTTTTGACCTGGATGCGTCCTCCATGCTTTTTGATAATGCTGTAACTTACCGAAAGCCCCAGGCCGGTGCCTTCGCCTTCTTTTTTAGTAGTAAAGAAGGGGTCAAAAATGTTGTTCAATTGTTCGGTGGGAATCCCCTCTCCGGTATCCTCAACGTCTATCCGCATTTCTTTCAAGGAATCGCTGAGCCGCGTCAATACCTTGAGATCTCCGCCCTTGGGCATGGCCTGGATGCTGTTAATGAACAGGTTAAGCAGGACCTGCTGGATACCGCTGCGGTCAACGCTCATCGTAGGGATTCCGTCCTCTATCTTTTTAGAGAACTTAATGTTGTTCAGATGCAGTTCATTCTTGACAAGACGCACTGTTTTATCCACGACCTCCTCAATGGAGATATTTTCCATTTTAGGATGGCTGGCGCGGGAAAACTCGAGCAGGTTCTTTACTGTTTCGCTGGCCCGGTCAGTCTGAGCCATGGCTTCCTGGAAAAGACGCAGCCGCTCGGATTTGCCCATTGTCATTCCGTCCTCTACCAGGGACTCCAGTATCAGGGATATGTTATTGATAGGATTGTTGAGCTCGTGGGCTATTCCCGAGGTTAAGGTTCCTACGGCGGCGATCTTGCGAGACTGCACCAGTTGTTCCTGGCGGCTCTCCAACTCGCCCATCATATGGTTGACCGCGGAAACCAGCCGGTGGATCTCATTTCCAGGCTTCCCAAAGGGAGTAATTCTCAGATACGCCCCCGTGGTAATCTGTTCGGACTCCCTGGTAATACGCGCCAGGGGACGTATGATTACGTCAGTGATAAAAAAGACGACAAAGACTAAAAGAAGGATCAAGATCCCCAGGTTAATTACCGGTAATGGCACCATGCGCTGCAGCCGGCTGTTGACCTCCCGACGTTCGGTGCTGACTAACTGGTCGGCAAAGAGAAGGAGATCCTGACTCATTCTTCGGATATTGGACTGGAGTTCGAGGCAGCAGCCCTCCTTCCAGGGAGTCTTTCTCAACTCCTCCATCAGCTTGGTGTACTCACCGACATCTCTTAAGAAGCGTCTGTAGTTCTTATCCCCGATAGCATCAATAAGGTTGGTTTTCTCTCTGGAGAGCATCATGGTCAGGCGATTGGTGAATGTCAGGTTCTCCTCATAACTGAACGCCTCCCGGGAAAGAAAGTAGTCTTTTTCGTAACGCCGCATTTCCGTGATGGTGTTGTTGATGTCTCCGGATAGCTCAAAGAACTGCATCGCTCCGGTGAGACGGTGGAAATTGCCGTAATTAACGGTAATCATAATGGCCATAAAAAGGAAGCATGCAGAGAAAGCCATGATTACCTGGCTGCGAATTGTCTTGGGAAGAAACGGTAATTTGCTAAACATTTTTTCTCCTAATTTAACCCGGCGCTATTACCAATTCAGATTTGCGTATTAATCTGTTCCCTTTACAGGTATTAAAAATTAGGGTCAGGAATTTTGGGGCTCCATCCCGTACCGTTTGACTTTTCTCCACAGCGAAACCCGATCGATGCCCATAATTTTGGCTGCCTTGGTTTTATTCCCCTCGCACTTTTCGAGTACCCACTGGATATATTTTTTTTCCTGCTCTTCCAGGGTGGGAATTTCGGAAGAAGCCCGGCGGTAGATTTCAATGGAAAGATTGTGGAAATTTTCCGGAAGGTCGTCAGGGCGGATGCAGGTGCCGTTTTCCAGAGCCACGGCTCTTTCAATAACATTCTCCAGTTCCCTGACATTGCCGGGCCAGCTGTATTGGCAGAGTAAATCCATACACTCTCTGTCGATATTGTGGATTTCCTTTCCCATGGCCTGACTTTTTTGGGCCAGAAAATGGTGGACCAGCAGTGGAATATCTCCGTTGCGATCCGTTAAGGGAGGCGCATGAATAGTAATCACATTGAGACGGTAATAAAGATCCTGTCGGAAATGCCCTTTTGCCACATCTTCTTTGAGATCGCGATGCGTAGCAGCGATAAAGCGTATATCCACAGGAACGGGATTCTCTCCGCCGACCGGCAGAACCTCTCTTTCCTGAATGACACGCAGCAGCTTGACCTGCATGCTTAAAGGCATATCACCGATTTCATCCAAGAAAACGGTTCCTCCGTCGGCCACTTTGATCAGGCCGGATTTGGCTTTTGTAGCCCCGGTAAATGCATCCTTTTCATGGCCGAAAAGCTCATTGGCCATGAGTTCTTCGGTAAAAGAGCCGCAATTAAAGGCGACGAATCTGTTTTCGGAGCGGGGGCTTAAGTTGTGGATTGCGCGCGCGATGAGTTCCTTGCCGGTCCCGCTTTCACCCGTTATCAGAACATTGATATCCGAAGGGGCAATTTGAAGAACGGTCTTCTGAACTTTCGTCATGGCCGTACTTTTACCTACTATAAAAGGAACCTCCTGCTTTTTTTTGAGGATTTCTCTGAGCTGCAAGTTCTCCAGACGCAGCCTGCGCTTCAAGAGCGCCTCTGCGGCAATTTTGCGCAGCTCATCGATTTTGAACGGCTTAGCGATGTAGTAATAGGCACCGTCCAGCATGGCTTGGACGGAGGTGTCCACGGTGGCGTACCCGGTGATCATGATCACTTCGGTATAAGGCTGCAGCTCCTTGGTTTTCCGCAAAACCTCCATTCCGTCGACATCTTTCATTTTGAGAGCCGTAAGTACCAGATCAAAATGTACTGATTCCAACAATTCAACCGCCCTGTTTCCGCTGTTCACGGACTTAACCCGATAACCC
This sequence comes from Desulfobacterales bacterium, assembly GCA_030145595.1. Taxonomy (GTDB): domain Bacteria; phylum Desulfobacterota; class Desulfobacteria; order Desulfobacterales; family UBA11574; genus Desulfatibia_A. The sequence continues at coordinate 5,791 of JAQYVG010000206.1, forward strand.
ATTTTATCGAGGATGTGCTCGAGATTTTTTCGAGCGATATCCTCATCTTCAACAATCAGAATGGTTTCTTTCTCAAATCCCACGATGACCCTTTTTCATTAGAGATTAGCGGCCATGACAGTTGACTCGTTCGATGTTTCATCCCACTTCAAGTGGAATTTACTGTGCTATGAGCTATGGGAAATCTCC
>JAQYVG010000207.1 GCA_030145595.1 Desulfobacterales bacterium
GATCCCCGTAATATTTTTTTGCCAATTTGGACAGGCTTTCACCCGTCTTGATCTTGTGCACAGTATATTTTTCTGTCTTTTGTGGTTCTGTCTTTTGTCGCTCTGCCCTTTGCCGTGCTATCTTGTGTCGCTTCCTCGCAGTAAGCATCTTTTCCGCGCTCGTGTAATCCGGCCAGAGCCTCAGTGCAATCAAAAACCGCCATCTGGCAATGCTATATTTCCCTTTCTTGTACTGCTGGAGACCTTTGTTGTAATGTGCCCTGGCGGAACTACGGAGTGTCTTTTCGATCCGTTTGCGGTTCTTGACGGCCTCCTCGTTAGAGGGATCAAGTGTTAGCGCCAGTTTGTACTGTTTGAGGGCGGAAACCTTGTCTTTCTTGGCTTCATAGGTGCGGGCTTTTTGTAAATACTCTTCAAGCAGGCTATTTTTCACCCCTTCCCTATCTTGTGAAAGGAATAGATTCGCGCAGCCGATTGTAACGGAAAACAGCCCAATCAACCCAATGAACAATATTCTTCTGTTGATCATGTCCTTACTCTAATGAATATTTCTTGAACGTACCCAGCCTGGTTACGAAGCTTTTCATGTCCATGTTTCTGATCTGATATCTTCTCAGTGCGAGGGGGTCCGCGAAGAAAGGATTGCCTCCCCCCTTGACAGACAATCCCACCTTGTAACCCAACTGTTCGCTGAGATGTAAGATCCTCTGGTTGTAATTGCCAAAAGGGAAGGCCAGATAGATGGTATTCTGTCTGAGCCTTTTATCAATAATCTTCTTGGACAACAGGAGTTCTCTTTCGACCCTGGCCAAATAGGCTTTATCATTCTCCCCCTTTTTCTTCTTCGTCAAGTCATTATGGGATACACCGTGGGAGCCGATCTCAAAACCCGCTGCTTTCAACTCTTTTAGCTCACCCCACGTGATTGCATTTTTGGATTTCTCGACAAAGTCTGTGTAGATTAACAGTGTCCCTTTGAAACCATATTTTTTCAAGACCGGATAAGCGATGTCATAGACCGTGCTATAGCCGTCATCAAACGTTATCACAATGGATTTTTCAGGAAGCCGGTGCCGATATCGCAAAAACCCGCGCAGTTGCTTCAGGGAGATGACCCTATATTGATTGTCCTTCAGATATTTCATCTGCCGATCAAATGTTTTCCTCGAGGTGCAGAGAGGCTTTTTACAGCTCTCCGAAAAAGTATGATAAGCAAGAATCGGCACGACCTGGTAACCCTTGGGTGCCAACCCTCCTCTATTTTTCTCCTTCAAGGGGATGACAACAACCCTTCCCCTCTTAAAGGGGGTTTCCCTATTTTCTTCTTCGATCATCCAGGCCTTTGTTTTATCTCCAAGAAACCTTTCAGCCAGGGTTACAGGCGTCTCCCCCCCGTGCAGTTTATAGATGATGTATTCATCTGACTGAAATACCAGCCCTTTTAGAGATTGCTGCTGTGTCATGCCCGGTTCACCTTGGGATGATACGGGCGGCCAACTCGTACACGAGACCAGCAAGAGCAGCCCTCCAGCCATGAAGAAAAAAACAATGACGCCTAATCGTTCAAACCATTTTGTTTTGCTCATTTTCACCAATCTGTTCCTCTTCCAACCCCAACACGTTATTGAATTGATAAGAATTCCCTTTTCGGAGGCGGGATAAGGGTAAATCTAATGTTGTGTGCGACTTTCGGATAAGTAATCACATATTGTGCCGTTATTGATAGGGCGGCAATTCTTATCCAGCTTCCGGCAGAGTAAGATTTAAATATCTGATAACAGGCATTTTGTCAACCACCGGGTTTTGTCAAAATGTACGACTTTTCAGGAATTTTAGGCGAAGGCCACCTGTCTTGCCGAGAGTGAATTTTGTTTAAAAGTAAGCCTCCGTCAGCGGGGAATTCAAATTTAAATATAGGTCGGGGCATTTTGAGCATGGAAACTCAGGATGTGATATCAAAGGAGTTATAAGCGCCTGCAAACTCTTCCCACTCCAAATCGACACCAGAGACCTTGGCCGGAGCGTCTCCGATATTGCACCACTCAAGGATGGCATTTACCCTATCTTCTTCTCCCTCAAAAACAGCTTCGACGTTTCCGTCCCATCTGTTCTTCACCCATCCGCATACGCCTGATCGGTTGGCAGCCCGAGCCGTATTCACTCGAAAAAAAACGCCCTGAACCCTTCCTTTTATAATAACATGGGCTCTTGCTTTTTTTTGCATACTAACCCCCAAGGGATTGATGATTGTTGATTGATGATTGATGATTGACGATTGATTGTTGATTGTTGATTGTTGATTATTTAAAAAAATAACAATTATTAAACATCAATCATCAATCTTTTGAAAGTGGTCTCGTCAATTATTTCAACTCCCAAATCCTTGGCTCGCTTCAGCTTTGAGCCCGGAGAAGTTCCGGCCAATAGATAATCTGTTTTACCACTAACAGAACCGGACACTTTCCCTCCGGCCTCTTCAATAATTTTTTTAGCATCTTCTCTGGTCAAGGTTTCAAGCGTGCCGGTCAATACAAACACCTTCCCTCCCAGAACACCTTCTTGTTTGCCTGACTCCCAAATTATTTCAACACCGCTGTTCAAAATACGGTCTATCGTCTTAATATTTTCATCCTGTGCAAAAAAATTAACGATACTCTCAGCAACCACCGGACCTACCCCGTCAACCGCTTCAAGAGCCTGGGCCGCGGCCTTTTTGAGTTTATTCAGATCTCCAAAAGCTCGCGCAAGAATGCCGGCTACATGTTCCCCCACATGCCGGATACCAAGAGCATAAATAAAACGACCCAAAGATATTGACTTGCTGTTGGAAACAGCGTTGATAATATTGCCGGCCGATTTCGGCCCCATACGCTCCAGGTTTTTTAGTTTATCTTCATCCAGATAAAAAATGTCGGCATATGAAAAGAGCAAACCCGTGTCCACCAACTGCTCTACAAGTTTGTTTCCAAGGCCGTCAATGTCGAAAGCACCCTTTGATGCGAAATGTTTGATTCGTTCTTTTATTTGAGCCGGGCAGGCAATGTTAATGCATCTTGCAGCCGCTTCGTCTTGCCCCCGCACAACTTCAGATTTACAAACCGGGCACATTCGCGGCATGGTGAACTTTTTTTCTGCTCCGGTCCGCTGCGATGTTATCACCTTGACGATTTCAGGAATCACGTCTCCGGCTCTTTGAGCCAGCACTTTGTCGCCAACTCGAATGTCTTTTTTGGCAATCTCGTCTTCGTTGTGAAGTGTTGCCCGGCTGACCATCGCCCCCCCAATATTCACAGGATCAAGATGGGCCACAGGCGTCAGGACGCCGGTACGTCCAACCTGAACTTCTATCCCGGCGATCCGTGTTGTTTCCTGCAAGGCTTCAAACTTATAAGCAAGGGCCCACCTTGGACTGCGGGATGTCGAGCCTAATGAGTTCTGCATCGGCAAACTGTCGACTTTGATCACCATACCGTCTATATCATAGGGTAGCTGGTGACGCTTTTCACTGAGTTCCCCGTAATATTCCAGCACCTCTTTGATCGAAATTTTCGGCCGGACATGAGGATTAATTCTAAACCCCAACCCCTTTAATATATGTAGTGTTTCCCAATGTGATTCCAAAACCAGATCGGTGACAATTCCCACACCGTAGATAAAGATCTCCAAGGGGCGTTTCGCCGTAACCCTGGAATCGAGCTGCCTTAAAGAACCGGCCGCCGCATTTCTGGGGTTTGCAAACGGCGACAAGTTTTGATCTAAGCGTTCTTGATTTAATTGTTTGAATTCTTCCAGACCGATAAAAACTTCCCCCCTAACCTCCAGGCGGGAAGAAATGTTTAAAGCTTCGCCGCCCCCGGAAACAATCAGGGGCACGGAGCGTATCGTCTTTACATTCGACGTTATCACCTCGCCGTTAACGCCGTCACCGCGAGTGGAAGCCATAACCAGCCGGCCGTTTTCATAGACAAGTTCAACAGCAACTCCATCTAATTTCGGTTCAACTGTATATACAATTTCCTCATCCGTATCGAGATTCTTCTTTATGCGACGATCAAACTCCATGATGTCGGCATCAGTGAATCCATTTCCCAGGCTCAGCATGGGAACGGAGTGCTCAACGGTACCAAACGATGAAAGCGGTGGTGCCCCTACCCGGCAGGTAGGAGAATCCGGGCTTGCAAGATCAGGATGAGCCGTCTCGAGTTCTATCAGCGCCTGCATCGCTCGATCATACTCAGCATCCGATATTTCGGGATCATTCAGGACATAATAGCGGTAATTGTGCCTGTGAAGCGCTATCCTCAGTTCCTCGACTTTTTTCAATACAGCTGGCTCTATATTGACTGGCATAATGTGCTTATCGCCTTAACGGCAGCCCTGCGGGCTTTTTTAAAATCTTTTGTCTTAAATCCCGTCCGCCATTTATACGTTGCCACTTCATCGGAAACCACCAGGATTCCCGTCACCTCAACATTGCGGAAGCTTCCCACGGTAAAAAGGGCTGATAGTTCCATCTCTACGGCCAAAACACCTTTTTGCTGAAAATGCTCGACCTTTGCACGGGTCTCTCTATAAATTGCGTCTGTGGACCAAACAAGACCTTCATGAAAAGAAAAATCGTTCTCTATTAAGGCTTTTTTGGTTGCTTCCAAAATTTGACCTGACGGATAAGCCAGATCATGCCCATTGGCGTTGTAATGCCGCGATGTGCCTTCATCAATGACGGCACCGGTGGCGACAATAATATCTCCGATTTTGACCTTTTTAGAGACGGCCCCGCACCAACCGAAAAAGATAATTTTACGCACGCCCCAGGCCACGAGCGTCTCTAACACCATAGCCGCATAAGGCGCCCCGATAATCGGGCCGGTAACTGCAAGGTCTTTTTGCAGATCTTTTCCAACAATCAGCCTGCTCATAAATAAATTTTTGACGTGATCCTGTCCCAAATCCAGTTGCCAGCGCAGTGCATTCAAATCCTCCTGATTAGACACCATCACGGCAACAGGACCCAAGTCCGGCGCACCTTTCGTTCTCCCGGGATTTACAATCGAATCGTCTGTATGGCTGTCATGCATTGAATTTACTAAGTATCCTGTTGCGCAAACTTGATTACGTATTCTAAAAAAATATCTATTAATTCACCGCAAAGACGCAGAGAACGCAGAGTATCAATAATTTTTATATTTTCCGTTGAGAGGACGGAAAACATAAATGATACCTTGCTAATGTGCCTTTAACTCTCCGACAACTGTGATCCCAACATTAGATCATCACCGAGTATGCAGAGTGTCAGTTTTTCCTTTCTGCCCTCTCAGCAGAAAGGAAAACTTATTATTTCTTTGCGATCTTCGCGTCTCTGCGGTTATATTTGAAACGTCATCGAAATTTATGAATAGAAATTCGGGTTAAACTGGTTTTGCCAGCTCCGCAAGCTCGTCTTTGACATCATCAATAATCTCGTAAAACCACAACAAATCCTCGATGGTGAGACGGCCGGCCCTGCGTTGGGATTCTGATCCGTCTTTTTTTGTATATATCCGCGGGCCGATCTGAAGTTTCGGTTCCCCGCCGGCATATTGGTTGATCGAAATCACAAGCCCGGTTTCCTCGCATTTCCACTTGTGCAATACCTTATCCTTCTCAGCGTCAAATGCCATAAAATCCTCCATTAATAAAATCGCTTCGCGATTTTATATAGCGCCCCGCTTACAGCAGGGCTTAAAAATGAAATTGAATTTTTGACCTATACTGTTTAGTTATAACTCAATGTGTCAGTTGTCTGTTGTCCGTTGTCATTAGCTACGGAAATCGGACATCGAGCGTTTCGCTCGATTATAGTTAGTGCCCATCCATAAATACATTTGAGAACTATGTAGTTTCCAATTCATAAATGAGATATTTTTTCGATGAGCAAGGCCGCACAAGGGTTTTCGCCCGCTTGTCCCGCAT
>JAQYVG010000208.1 GCA_030145595.1 Desulfobacterales bacterium
AACACTCACTAATGCGTTCAAACAGTCAGCCATTTTCAAATTTCATTACCGGTAGCCTCCATTTATTGAGAAGATACACCAAACACCAAATACAAAATACTCTCGCAAAAAATCAAATATTTTACTTTTTACGAGACCATCACAATTAATTATTAATTATTTGTCAATCGGTTCAGAACCTGGCCGGTGATTACTTTGGGGTAAAAATAGGTGGCTTTGCGCGGCATAATCAGGCCTTCGGCGGCAATATGCCGGACTTGCTCAATTTTTGTAGGGTTCAGAATAAAGGCGATATCGTGTTTGCCGTCCTCAACCAAATCAATGGCTTCTTCTGCCAGCCTGGTGTAGGCAATCAGATTTTCATTATCGAGTCTGGCCTGATCAAAACCTAAGATCTCCATAAAAAGAAGGCGCGTTAACACCGTCACATCAATATTTCTGAGTGAATCTGCAAGTTCATCGCCGAACATCCGTTCCATAACGTTTGGTTTTAGTGTCAAGAGATAAAGCTCCGGGCAGTCTTTCATAAAAACCCCCAGGCAGTTTTTCGAGGTATTTGATTTAAGCAACGCTAAAAATTCAGCCCGGTTTTTTTTGCGCTGTTCCCCTTTATAGGGTGTTGTGGTGATATCAAAAAAATCAGAGGTTTTTGAAATCAGAGACGCTCTGGTCGAAGCCGGAACCTCATTCAGCATACGGTGGGCCGGCAGGACGACGACTCCGGGGTCTTCCATGCCGCATAGATACATCATGACGTAGTTGGCCGGATGAGTACCGTTGAAATCGGGATTGTTCTCCGCCAGCCATTGCTTGTATCGCAGGGCTGTTTCATAGCGATGGTGCCCGTCAGCGATAAAAAGGCGTTTATTCTGCATGGCATCGGAAACATGGCGGTGTATTGTCTGATCGGTTATGCGCCAGAGGCTGTGCTGCTGACCATTGTGGTCAATAAAATCTACATCCGGAAGTTTGTTGGCAACAGCTGTCAGCAATACCTGCATGATTTGGTTTTCTTTATCGGAATACAAAGAAAATATCGGGCTGAGATTGGCCCGGCATGCTTTTATGAGTTCAAGTCTTTCCGCTTTAACCTTGGAAAAGGTTTTTTCATGGGGCAGGACAACGCCTTCTTCGAAAGGCACCAGACCTACCAGTGCGATCAGGCCGTAGCGCGTGACGGTTTTGTTTGCATGCGGAAATTGGTGCGAGGTTAAATAAAATGCGGGCCTTTCGTCTGGTAGCAGGATGTTTTCTGAAAGCCACGTTTTTAAATAGTCAGCCGCTCTGGTGTAACGATTGTTGTCGCTTGTGTCGTTCTCAGTTGTGCGGCCAAGCGTCAGCCAGATCATATTTTGCTGATGGGTACGGTGATAGTTTTCCTGTTCTTCTTCTGAGATTACATCAAAGGGAGGGGCTATAATATCTGCAAGATTTTTGATTTTATCCGTATTATAAAGAATTCCTCTGAAAGGGATAATTTCTGCCATGGTTAATTCCTTTTACGTCTTAAAGTGTAGTCTTTCAACAAGTTCTGAGAAAATAACTGGTATAATAGATCCGCCCATTATTTATTAAAAAGTTACAAAATTAACAACTTAATTTTGAGTCCGCCGTAGGCGGGCGTTATATAAAATCGCAAACCGACTTTATTACTATAAAGTATCATGTTGTTCAAGGGAAATCCTAAAATCTGTTTAAAAAGTTTGTCGACAAGATCGTTGACAGGAAATATTAAAACGGTATATTGATTTTAACACTATGGGAAGCTTACACGGCCTGGGAGAGGTGGCCGAGTGGTCGAAGGCGGCAGTCTCGAAAACTGTTGAGGTTAATTGCCTCCGCGAGTTCGAATCTCGCCCTCTCCGCCAATAAAATCGTTGTGTGATTTTATCAAACGTACCGCTTAATGGCAATTCCTGTACAGGCAATTACAAAATCGCTTTGCGATTTTATAAACGGAGAGATGTCCGAGCTGGCCGAAGGAGCACGACTGGAAATCGTGTGTGCTGTTAATCGCGGCACCGAGGGTTCGAATCCCTCTCTCTCCGCCATATTAATAAGGGTTTCGTGTTACGGGTTGCGCGCTACGGGTTTATGCTGGAACAATCTTAACTCGAAACTCGCAACTGTTACACTGAACTACATGTGGGTGTAGTGAGTGCAAGGCACCTAAACACAACTTATTTTCAGACTACCGAGAACTGTCTATATGTCCTATCTTGTCCTGGCACGCAAATACCGTCCCCAGACTTTTGATCAAGTTGTTAAACAAGACCATGTTTCCCGAACGTTGACCAATGCCATATCAACAGGTCGAGTTGCGCATGCCATCCTGTTTTCAGGGCCCAGAGGTACCGGCAAGACAACGGTTGCCCGTATAATGGCAAAGGCCATGAATTGTGAAGTCGGCCCTACTTCAGTGCCATGCAATGAATGTAGATCCTGCCGGGAGATAACCGCAGGACGCAGCATGGATGTATTTGAAATTGACGGCGCCTCAAACAACAGTGTTGATCAGATCAGGGAACTGCGTGAAAATGTCAAATATTCCCCTGCCTACAGCCTTTACAAGATATATATCATTGATGAAGTCCACATGCTCAGCATGGCTGCATTTAACGCGCTGCTAAAAACTCTTGAAGAGCCTCCGTCACATGTTATGTTTATTTTTGCTACTACCGAACCTCACAAAATTCCGATAACAATTCTTTCCCGTTGCCAGCGGCACGATTTCAAGCTTATCGACGTTGAATCTATTATCAGGCACCTGGAGGGGCTCTGCATAAAGGAAGGTATTGATATCGACGCGGAGAGCTTGGGATTGCTGGCACGCCAAGGCGCCGGGAGCATGAGAGATGCCCTGAGCCTCCTTGACCTGGTGATGTCCACTACGGCAGGGACAATAACTAATCAGCAGATACTGGATATACTGGGCGTGGTGGACCGGAAGGTTATATTTGATCTAGCGGCGGCCCTATTCGGCGGGGATATCGCGCAGGTTCTTGAGATAGTGGATGAGCTGTACCGCAGCGGCTATGACATGAAAAAGCTGTATGCCGATCTGGTTGAGCATTTCAGAAACCTGGTTGTCGTTAAAATGGGGGAAAAGGCCAGCAAACTTGTGGATATCCCTGCTCACGAGATTAACCTGATGATTGAACAGGTCAAAGATATTCCCGGGGCATTTTTGAACCAGGTTTTTGACCTGCTCTTTACGGAAGAAACGACTTTGGGACATTCATCTCAGCCGAAACTGGCGATGGAGATGATATTTATGAGGCTGCATCAAATCAAACCGGCCCTGCCGATCGATGAACTTATAGAAAAGCTTGATAATCTGCGCAAAGATATCTATGAAACCCGGCCTGTGGATAGCGATATAGAAACAGAGCCCGCAAATCGAGGCGCCTCAACGGATTCAAAGGGGACGCTGAGCGAGGCCGAGGCTACAGCCGAACACACAGCGCCTTATGCGGCGGCCACTTTTGATGTTACCCAAAAGATTGATGAAATCTGGCAGAAAATTTTATCAATATTTTCAGAAAAACATCCTTCCCTGGCTGCAAATCTGAAAAATGCTATTTTAAAAAACCTTACGGACCGCAGCCTGGAAATCGAAATCCGCGGCAATGGTTTTAACATCAGCATGATCCGGCGCCACAAAAACGTGGCCATAATAAAAAAAGTATGCAACGACTTTTTCGGAAAAGAGATGGATGTGCGGATAACAGCCAAACAAAACTCGAGCGCTGAAAATCAGCGCGAAAAAAGTCTGGCGGAGAGTATGAAAAAAGATGCCTTGGGACATCATCTGGTTGCTGATGCAGTCGAGATTTTCAACGGCAAGGTTGTAGACGTAAAAATTTTATAGGGGGCTTTAAATGAAAGGGATGGGAAATGTAATGAAACAGGCCCAGAAGCTGCAAGCCAAGATGCAGCGACTGCAGGAAGAAATGGCTGAAAAAACGATTGAAACAACTTCCGGCGGCGGTATGGTTAAAGTCGTGGCCAGCGGAAAGCAACAAGTAGTATCCATTCAGATTGAAAAGGAAGTTGTTGATCCGGACGATGTGGAGATGCTTCAAGACCTTATTCTTGCAGCCGTAAATGACGCCTTACTGAAATCTCAGGAAATGGTCACGCAAGAGATGAGCAAACTGACCGGCGGTCTGAATATTCCGGGACTGATGTAATCCCAATTGAGCCCAACTCAATTGGGTGGTTGCGTGTTACGCGATGCGCGTTTTTAGCGAAGGATAAGCAGCAACCAGGAAACAGTGATCAGTAATCAGTGAATAGGGATAAGTAACGAGAAGCGAGGAACCAGCAACCAGTAAGCAGGTGCCAGGGATCAGGGGTCGGGGATCGGTTAGCAGCAAATATTGAACAGAATTATAGAATTTTAGATTTTGGATGTTGGATTGAAAAACCCGCAACCCGCAACCCGCAACTCGCAACCCGTAACCAGTAACCAGCAACCAGCAACCAGTAACCAGCAACCAGTAACCAGCAACGAGCAACGAGACCATGAGCCAATATCCTTTACCGGTTTTGAAATTAATACAAAATTTTTCAAAGCTTCCGGGAGTCGGACAAAAGACAGCCGAACGTCTTGCAATGCATGTAATGCGTGCATCGCAAAAAGAAGCCGAACACTTTGCACGCAGCATCTTGGAGGTCAAAGATAAAGTCAGAATATGCTTAAAGTGTTTTGCACTGAGTGAAGCCGATGTCTGCGGCATTTGCAGTGATCCGACCCGAACTTCAAGTATTTTATGTGTTGTGGAACAGATTGCCGATATGGTTGCAGTTGAAAAAGCAGGTTCTTTCAAAGGAATGTATCATGTCCTTCAGGGCGTACTTTCTCCAATGAATGGTGTCGGACCGGAGCATATCAGAATCAAAGAGCTTATATCAAGAATAGAGGATGGCAAGGTCCAAGAGGTTATACTTGCCACCAGCACAAATGTTGAAGGGGAGGCGACGGCATCTTATCTTGCCGGACGTCTTGAAAGTTACAACGTCAAAGTGACGCGCATAGCATCAGGCGTACCCATGGGAGGGGACCTGAAATATGTGGATGCGGTTACTTTGAAAAGAGCTCTGGAGACCAGACGCAACATTTAACCTGTGTAAAGTTGAATGCGTAACTTTTTACGAGATTATGAAACCAAAAGATATTTTTAAATGCATACAATGCGGTGATTGCTGTAAAGGATATGGGGGGACTTTTGTAACCGAGGAGGAAATTGCAACCATAGCCGATTATTTAGGTGCGGATCCCGAATGTTTTGTTAAGGATTATTGCCGGATGTCCGGTGGTAAGCCGGTTCTGGCCCAGGGCAATGATGTTTATTGTATTTTCTGGAACGGGCTTTGCACGATTCATCCGGTTAAGCCCCGCATGTGCAAGGCATGGCCTTTTATCGAGAGCGTTTTGGCTGACATCGGCAACTGGCAGATCATGGCTGCGTCATGCCCGGGCATTCATACGAATGTGCCTGACAGTGTAATAAAAGAATGTGTGGGTCAAGAATTACAAACCTTAAGCAATAGTAATAGTTCAGCCACCAAGCCACCAAGACAGTCACGAGTGAACAGTCATCAGTGAGAAGTGATCAGTGAGAAGTGATCAGTGATCAGTAAGGGAAAACTGAAAACTGAAAACTGATAACTAATCACTTAAATTTGTGCCTTAGTGGCTGAATTGTTACAAACAATAGAATTTTTATATGATTGGGATATTTGACTCAGGAATCGGCGGACTTACAGTCGTAAGGTCATTAATGGAGCAGCTTTCCGGCTACGACATTATCTACTTTGGAGATACTGCCCGTACACCGTATGGCAGTAAGAGCCCCGAGACCGTCATTAGATATGCGCT
>JAQYVG010000209.1 GCA_030145595.1 Desulfobacterales bacterium
GCTCCGGTGGGCTGGGTAAAGCAGGATGCCGCCAAATTTGTCGTGGCGATTCGATGTGGTCTGGTAAAAAATAATTGCCTCAGTTTGTATTCCGGCGCCGGTATTGTTCGCGGCTCCGTCCCGGACAATGAGTGGGACGAAATGAACAATAAAATCGATATGTTTTTAAGTGTACTAACCTGATGTTTAATCAAAAATCATCCAGCTTGAACGCACTTTGGGCACAGTTAATCATCCAGGAACTGCTGCGCAATCAAATAAATCAATTTGTACTTTCCCCCGGTTCTCGATGCACCCCGCTGACCGCCGCCGTAGCGGCTGAAAAACAAGCAGCAAGCATTATACATTTTGATGAAAGAGGCGCTGCTTATTTTGCCCTCGGATACGCGCGCTCAAGCGGCAGGCCGGCGGTCCTGGTATGTACTTCCGGAACCGCTGCTGCAAATTATTATCCGGCGGTGGTGGAAGCTTCCATGGATATGATTCCGCTGATACTGTTGACGGCTGACCGACCTCCGGAACTTCTTGCAAGCGGTGCCAACCAAACCATCGACCAGGTCAATTTATACGGCAGCTATGTACGCTTTCATTTCGAGCTGCCCTGTCCGGATGAGCAGGTTGCACCTGAATCTATCCTGACACTGGTAGATCAGGCCGTTTATCGAACAATGCGTTCGCCCGCGGGTCCGGTGCATATCAACTGTATGTTCCGGGAACCGCTGGCGCCGTCGCCGTTGGCAAAAGATTTCAGCCAATATCTTACCGGCGCCCAAAGATGGATAAACGGGGACAAACCGTTCACCGCATATGAGCCGTCAATTAACACCATCAAAGACGGCAGCATCGAACAGATAGCGAAACTTGTAAATGAAACGACCAACGGCCTGTTGGTTATCGGCAGTTTGAGTTCGGATGCGGACAGAGAAGCTGCCCATCGATTGTCTCAGACGTTGAACTGGCCGGTGTTTGTCGACATACGATCCGGTTTGCGTCTGGGCCTCAAAGACATCAACATCATTAGTTACTTCGACCAATTGTTGCTGTCCGAAAAATTTAGCACCATAAAACTGTCAACCATCGTGCACTTTGGCGGCATACCGACCTCCAAGCGTTTTGAACTCTTTTTACAGCAAAACCAGCCGGAGCATTACATCCATGTGGCCGAACATCCCTTGCGGCATGATCCAAACCATAGCATCACCACAAGAATTGAATCCAACATCAGTCAGTTTTGCAAAACACTGCTTGGGCTTCTGAATATCCACGAGGAAAATATCTATCTGAATAAATATAAAAAAGCCGATAATGCCGTCGGAGAAGTAATTGATAAACACCTTGGTGATGACCCTGCCATATCAGAACCGGCTGTGGCTCGGATTGTATCAACGCATATTCCCCAAGACAACTGCCTTTTTCTGGGCAACAGTATGCCCGTTCGTGATATGGATATGTATGCCGACCCCGCGGGTCCTAAAGTTAGCGCAACAGCCAATCGCGGCGCCAGCGGTATCGACGGCAATATCGCCGCCGCTGCCGGATTTGTTCATGGCGCACAGACACCGGGTACTGCGGTGATCGGGGATCTGGCATGTTTGCATGATCTAAACTCTCTGGCTCTTTTGAATCAAATTTCCAACCCGTTAACGCTTATTGTCATCAACAACAAAGGTGGCGGTATCTTTTCCTTTTTACCGGTTTATGAATGCCGGGAAATATTTGAACCGTTTTTTGCCACACCGCATAATTTAACTTTTGAAAAAATTGCGGCAACTTTTAAGCTGGATTATTATCAACCCGAGTCAAAAGATGCTTTTGCAAGCGACTACAAAACATCGCTGAATTCCAAACGTTCCGCTGTCATTGAAATCAGAACCGACCGCCAAGAAAACCTGACATTCCATAAACTGCTTCAGGAAAAAATCAAGTCTGCCATTGACAAACTCTAACGCCAATTAAGTGATAATGCTCAATTGAAGTTGTTGGTTATTTGTGATTCATTACTTGGAAGAAGATTATAGCGATTCTCATAATAATGTTGCAATTGAACCGTTAACTTAACAATTGCTCAGTAAGCCGTCGGATGATTTCGTTTAGGTCGGGAAGCTGTCTGAACAAATTAGAGCGCGTTAAAGCGAACATCATCAAGATGCTCCCATTAAATGAGGCAGTACATATCCCGGCAATGTATACTTAAGGCCATATCAATGTTCGCTTTTACACGCTTTTATTTGTGAGTTCTTGCCGATCTAAACGAAATTATCCGGCGGCGGAAACGGAGCGTATTCTTGAAAACCGCTATAATCACAATGCGCATCTTTATCAAAGGTGAAGTATAATTCATGAAGCGTTTTCATTACGCAACGTATGGCGATAAAAAAAAGCCCCCCTTGCTGTTTCTGCACGGATTTATGGGAAATACCGACGAATGGGAGGCCATAGTCCCTTTTTTGAGCGGCAATTTTTTCTGTATTGTCATGGACTTGCCCGGGCATGGCCTAACAGTGGTTCAAAATGAAGATGATTACCGCATGGAAAAGTGTGCGGCCAATTTGATGGCTTTTCTTGATGCGCTCAACATTAACACTTGTCACCTGGTGTCATATTCCATGGGGGGCAGGCTGGCTTTCTATTTAGCGATTTTTTACCCCGAAAGATTTGAGAAAGTTATTATCGAATCCGCCTCGCCGGGTTTGCAAACCGAGCATGAAAGACGAGCGCGCGTTAAGCATGACCGCAAAATGGCCCGCCAACTTGAAGCTCTGCCGTTAAACCAGTTCTTGCAAACCTGGTATAGTCAGCCTATATTTTTATCTATAGATAAAGCAAGCACACCGTACCAGAAAATGATTCAAACCAGAATGAAAAACGATTCCGGCATGTTAAGCCTGTCATTGCAACTGATGGGTGCCGGTGTTCAGCCGCCGCTCTGGGAGAAGCTTGACCAAATAAGTGCTGATGTGCTTTGCATTGTTGGTGCAAAGGACGCTAAATATATACAGATTGCCAAAGCAGCGGCTGCAAGGTGCCGCCGGGCGCAAGTCAAAATTATTGCAGATGCCGGTCACAACGTGCATTTTGAAAATAGAACCGAGTATGTTAAACAAGTTGCCCTCTTTTTGATGGCGTCGTAAAAAGTCCCATCTACTGCGTTGTAGTATTTTTTCAGACACTCGGCATACTACATGTATAGCCTCGTGTCTGAAAAAATAATACGCCTTGTATATGAACCTTTTTACTTAGCCATCTATGGTTGAATTAGTGACTTTTTATGAGATCATCAAATTTAAGCCTCTGTTCTTTTTTACGAGCCCTTATACACGAGTTTACACGGTTTAAAATATGATTATCCATGGAGTGCTTTAACAAAGGAAAGAATATGGCTACTGTAAACTGGATTGAAAGTAAAAAATTTACCGACATTAAGTATCACCAGGCCGAGGGAATCGCCAAAATAACCATCAATCGTCCCGAAGTACGCAATGCCTTTCGTCCCTTGACGGTCAATGAGATGATCGAGGCTTTGGCAGACGCCCGCGCCGACAATTCCATCGGTGTCGTCGTGCTGACCGGTGAAGGCAACAAAGCCTTTTGCTCCGGAGGCGACCAGAGGGTGCGCGGCGAAGCCGGGTATCAAGATGAAAAAGGCGACCACCATTTGAATGTGCTTCAATTTCAACGCCGGATCCGCACCTGCCCCAAGCCTGTGATTGCCATGGTCGCCGGCTATGCCATCGGCGGCGGACAAATTCTGCATTTGATGTGCGACTTGACCATTGCCGCCGATAACGCTGTCTTCGGTCAGACCGGCCCGCGGGTCGGTTCTTTTGACGCCGGTTACGGTTCCAGCTATCTGGCCAGGGTGGTAGGCCAGAAAAAAGCGCGGGAGATATGGTTTCTCTGCCGCCAGTATAATGCGCAGCAGGCGCTGGAGATGGGCCTGGTGAACACCGTGGTACCCCTTAAAAGGCTGGAGGAGGAAACCATCGGTTGGTGCCGGGAAATTCTGGTGAACTCACCAGTCGCCATCCGCTGTCTGAAAGCAGCGATGAATGCTGATTGTGACGGCCAGGCGGGGCTCCAGGAACTTGCCGGCCATGCCACCATGCTGTTTTACATGACCGCGGAAGGTCAGGAAGGACGCAATGCTTTTCTCGAAAAGCGCAAGCCGGATTTTTCGAAGTTCCCCCGAAGCTCATAGTTGCTAGGCAATAAATTTTTTGTTCGCTGCTTAGCCACTATGACACAAATGTTAGTGATCAGTTATCGGTTATCAGTAATCAGTTTTCCCTTACTGTTCACTTTTCACTGATGACTGTTGACTCGTGACTGTCTTAGTCTCTTTGTGGCTGAACTATTAAGCTAAATGAAACAATCAAATTTGAACATCTGGATTCAGGCGGCGCGGCCCAAAACACTGTGGGCGTCGGTGGCGCCGGTGGTTATCGGTTCGGCTATGGCGTTTGAAAGCGGCGGGCTGCACATTATGTCGGCACTCTCTGCGCTGCTTGGGGCGGTTTTAATCCAGATCGGCACCAATTTTGCCAACGATTACTTTGACTACTATACCGGCGCCGACTCAACCGACCGCCTCGGTCCCACCCGGGTCGTTCAGGCCGGCCTGGTGCAGTCGACAACGATGAAGGCGGCATTTATAGCGGTTTTTGCGCTGGCGGTTGTACCCGGCGCGTATCTCATCTGGCGCGCAGGGTTGCCCCTTTTTGTTATCGGCGTGCTTTCGATTCTTTGCGGTATTCTTTACACCGCCGGACCGTATCCGCTCGGTTATGTCGGTTTGGGGGAACTTTTCGTGATTATTTTTTTCGGTCCCGTAGCCGTCGGCGGGACCTATTATGTGCAAACACTGCAAATTTCTGTGCCGGTGATTATATCCGGACTGGCTCCCGGGCTCTTTTCCGTGGCAATATTAACGGTAAACAATTTGCGGGATGTTAAAAGCGATCATCGTGCCGGCAAAAAAACCCTGGCAGTACGCTTCGGCATTACATTTTCAAAAATTGAATACCTGCTATCGATTGCGATTGCTTGTCTGATACCGCTCATTTTAGTCCTTAATGACGACAAGCACCTTTACTCCCTGCTGGCGTCTGTAGTTTTACTGGCGGCGATACCGTCTATCAAAACAGTGTTTACTTCCGAAGGAATCATCTTAAACCGTGTGCTTGAATCCACCGGCAAAATGCTGCTGCTTTACAGCCTTATCTTTTCAATCGGATGGATTTTATGAAAATCACCGATATTTCCATCTATCGGTTTCGACTCAGACTTAACCGACCCCTGGCGCTAAAAAACGACATCTTAAAGCTTCGAGAGGGATTCGTTATGCGGCTGTCCGATGAAAGCGGCAATTGGGGCTGGGGAGAGACATCCCCTCTAATTGGCTTCAGCCGGGAAACCATAGAGCAGGCGGGCCGGGAACTGGCACTGTTGCCATCAGCAATAACCGGCGGTGCAATCCCGCCGAATCTTGAACTGCTCAACGGCGGCTTCAAAGACTGGTTGGGCGGATTTAACCTCTCAGCCTCGGTGAGATTCGGTCTCGAATCGGCTGTGCTCAACATGCAGGCAATGTCAAAACAATTAGGGCTGCATCGATTGCTTAATGCCAAGGCCACAGCAAAGGTTGCCGTCAACGCACTGTTAAGTGGAACCAGGGAGCAAATAGAAGCAAAGGCAAGTGCGCTGCTTGGAAAAGGATATCGAGCATTCAAGCTGAAAGTGGGACGATTATCCCTTGATGAAGAGATCGATATTGTCGCCGGCGTCAGAAACATAATCGGTCAGGATACCCTCTTAAGACTCGACGCCAACCGCACCTGGAACCTTGACGACGCGCTGAAATTTATGCAGCGTGC
>JAQYVG010000020.1 GCA_030145595.1 Desulfobacterales bacterium
TCTCATTCAGAAAACCTTACTTATGACCGGATGAAAATTATTATTTTTATCACGAAAGCACGAAAATACGAAGGCACGAAAAAACCAAAATCAAACTACCATTTCGTGCTTTCAGTATTTCGCATGTCCCGAGGCATAGCCTGTTTTACCGGGGTGTTTTCGTGATTATCTTTAAATACTCGGGTTAACCGGGATAGCAAGCCTCAACATCGTCAATCGCTTTGGCACCCAAAAAGCCGGCAATAGTACTGTCGTAATCGGCTGTGTAGGCAAAAGCCTTTTGCGCCAGACGGTAGCGAAGTCCCAGGGATATCGCTCCGTTATTAGCTTTCATCTCGGCAATAATGGTGTCATAGTCGGAAGGATCGACCACCGATGCAACCCTCAAATAATTCTTGGCGGAAGCCCTGATCATACACGGCCCGCCGATGTCGATATTGCCCCGCGCCTCTTCCACCGTTACCCCTTCTTTTGAGATCGTCTCCTTAAAGGGGTACAGATTGCCGATCACTATATCAATCGGCACCGCACCGGTGCGTTTTAAATCATCCTGGTGGGGGTCATTGTAAGTTTCGGTCAGCAGACCCAGATAAATTTTAAAGTCCAATGTCTTGACCAGGCCGCCCTGGGTTTCCGGCTGGCCGGTGTAATCCGAAATCTGTGTCAGGCAGGTTGCCGCCGCCGCGCCCAGAATTTCCTTAATCCTACCGAAAGTTCCGCCCGTAGAAAAAATTTTAATCTCAGGATTTATCCTGAGCAATTCGGGAATAAACCCATCCAGACCGCCTTTGTCAAAAACACTTGCCATTACATTTCTAACCTTTACAAGATCATCAATTTTTTCAACAACGTTCATACTCATAACACCTATCTCTCTCCTTCATATTCTTTGATAAAGCGTTTAAAGAATTGCTCCATGACATCATGGCGCTCGTCAGCCAATTCTCGGCCGGTTTTTGTTAAAATTCTATCCCGGACTTTGCTTAGTTTAACCCTGTATTCTCGATAGCCGGTATCGTCTTTTGAATACGGCGCAGCTTCCTCGACATTCATTTTGGGACTGTGCAGCCGCGCCCCCACTTCCCCGGCAAAGAGAAATGCCCTGGCTACCCCCACCGCACCGATGGCATCAAGTTTGTCCGCATCAAACAGAACTTTAGCCTCGATTGTTTGGGGCGTATAGTTGCCCCGGAAACGATGGGATCTGACACAGTGGACAATATTTTCTTTTTGTTTTTCCGTTAGCGGGAGCGCTGACACGATAGGAATTGCTATTTCCACACCTTTTTGGGCGTGGCATACAGCACCGTTGGAAGCATCCTGAAAGCCCCGGCCGATATCGTGCAGATAGGCCGCAACCAGCAGCACATCCATGTCAGCACCTTCTTTAGAACCGATGCGCCGGCACAACCTGAATACTCTAAGGGTATGCTCCCAGTCGTGGCTCCCACGGGCTCCGTCAAAAGATTGTTTTGCAATCCTTTGCACGTTTTCCAGCAACATTTCAGAGTCGATCTTAGAACCATTACCATCGGTCAATTCCGCATCCTGCATGTTTGCCGCCGCAGCTTCACGCATCTTCATTGGGCCTGCTTCCCCGTCATCTGCTCAATGTCAACCTTGATAATAACCGTATGTTTTAATTTGGTTTCCGGATAGGTAGATGATTCACCGGAGTATTGCTTCATGATAATATCCAGTGCCCGGCGCTTGGACTCAGAATCTTCGAGAAATGAAGCTTGGCCGAATCCGACGACACTTTTATATTGCATGCCCCACTCACAAGCTTTATCAGCCTTTATGACTTCAGAGTCAACATCAAATTCAAAACAAACCCTGTTATTCTTTTTGATGATGTCTATTTTTTTCCCCTGCACGGCGGAATGAAAATAGAGTGAATTATCCTTGTATCCAAAACAGAGCGGAACGATGTAGGGTCGATTTTCATCCGCCAGCGCCAGCCGGCAGACCAGGCTGGCACTGATGATCCCCTCGATTTCAGCCCTGCTGGTGATTTCTCTGTCTTTTCTTCGCATATTAATTACCTCAACAGCCGGAAAGTTTTTTTCCATAATGCTTTGTTAATTAGCGAAATGGATGATCAGATTTTAAAGCGTGTGCTGTCTGAGTATATTAAGGATCGTTAGAAAGAACAGACGTATTGCTAAAAGCCGGCATCGCAAGCGATCACCGGTTCGTTCAGCAAAACAATTAATATTATTGCATAAGCTTCTGTTCTTTCTTTACGAACCTTTATATACGAGTTTTATCCGCCTCTGGCGTGGTCACACGGTTTAAAATATGATTATCCATTGAGCGGTCTTACAGCAAAAACTCCCCGACCCATCATTGAAACCGTTGAAAAACGTCCCTTTTTGCTCTCCGAGGAGTAGGCTCGCTTCTACGAGCCGGAGGCCCAATTTCGGTGTCAGATTCGGAATTTTAAAAATTGACGCAAATCGCAGGCTCATGTTAGGGTAGGACATATTTACGGGCGTTTTCGAAAAGGGGAAAGATGGTACTTGCTGAATTAAAACCCGCTGTGTCCAAATATTGGCTGATTGCGCTGGCCGGCTTAATGTGGAGCATCGTGGGTGTAATGCTTTGCCGCCTGGCTTATATCTGGTTGTCGGCCATTCCATTGCAGCGGGCGATACCCATGGGGATGCTGGGGATCATATTTTCACTGGCAGTCTATCGCTATAAGTTTTCTAAAATCGCCCTAAAAAATATCGACCGGCTCTGCCTTCTATCGGACAAAAGCTGCTTTTTCGCCTTTCAGGCCTGGTACGCCTATCTAATTATCATTGTGATGATCGCACTCGGCATCGCTTTGCGCCACTCATCAATTCCCAAACACTATCTGGCGGTTCTCTATACGGCCATAGGCGGTGCGCTGTTTTTGGCAAGTTTTCATTTTTTTCAACGTATCTGGGCTGTCAAGGTCTTAAAACAGTCGTGTTTACCGCCGGAAAATAAAGAATCCCCCGCAAGGCGGGGCAGGCTTGGCCCAGATGACCGCGGGTGAACAGTCATCAGTGGGCAGTGATCAGTAAGGTAAAACTGATTACTGATAACTAATTACCGATTACTGATATTTGTGCCTTGATGTCTTTGTGGCAGATACCTGAGCAGTAACAATAAACATTTGAAACTTATTATTTCTCGCCCCTTAGCCAGTACGGGTTGATCAAATCCTCAAAAATGGACAAAGCAGCTTCAGACCCCTGGCCTGCCGCGGTGACAATCTGTTTGTAACCACCTTCCACATCTCCGGCGGAATATATACCGGGGATATTGGTGCGATGTTTTGAATCACGTTTTATGTAACCTTCGGCAGTTAATTTAACCCCGATCTTTTGGGCCAGCTTTACCTCCGGCATGTAGCCGATAGCCACAAAAACACCACTAGTTTCAAATATCGATTCTTCATCGGTTTTATTGTTATAGATAAGAATTTCCTGAACCCTGTCCTCCCCTCTAATCTCCTTTACTTCCGTATTCCAGAGAATTGGGATGTCGTTCTGCATTAAATTCTTTACCAGAAAGTCTTGCGCTCTCAGAGAGTCCCGCCGGTGTATCATGGTTACATCTACACCCATGTGATGAAGATGGAGGGTTTCTGTAACGGCACTGTTTCCCCCACCCACCATCACGACTTTTTTTCCTTTAAACAACGGCCCGTCACAGGTGCTGCAGTAGCTCAGGCCCCTTCCCGCAAGCCGGGACTCCCCCGGAACCCCTAAATGTGTATGGCTGGCACCGGTTGCCAGCAGGACGCACTTGGTCTGAAACCTGCGCCGGCTGGTCAAAACTTCTATGGTATCACCGGGCTGAATATCCACAACTTCTTCACCCTGAAAGATCTTAACATACTCCAAGGCATGGCTGACCATGATATCAACCAGAGTTTTGCCGCCGACCTGAGTAAAACCGGGATAGTTTTCAACAACCGGTGTTGTGGCGACCTGTCCTCCCAGCGCTCCCCGCTCAATTACAGCCGCCTTCATGCCGCTGCGAACCGCATAAATGCCGGCCGTCAAACCGGCCGGCCCTCCTCCCACGATGACAACGTCGGTTTCAACGAGTTCGGCATCGCTCTCCGGAATAAATACGGTTTGCGGCTCCATCTTCTCCAGGGAAGCGGCAAAGACTTCCTCGGACTGCGCCCCCATCCCTATTAAAACATCATTGGCAAACGCCTGAGGCACACTGTGTGCGGAATATTGCTGCGCTATTTCAGGGTTGCACTGGATGTCAATGATCTCTAAGGAGATCAGTTCCGGCGATTCAACGGCAGCCTTGACGGCATTAACGGCCTGTTGGGGACAATAGGGACAGGTGGGGCTTACAAAAACCTTAATGTTTCTGGGAGTGTCTATTTTTTTTATGACTTTAAGGGCTTGCTCGCTCAGGTTGCTTTGCCCCATACCAACAAGCAGCAGAGTCTCTAAAAAAGTGCGCCCTTCTTCGCCCATGGGCGCCCCGAGCCACCGGATGGAATACCGCTCCGGAGCAATCATCAGTGTGGGTGAAGTATCCGCATTCCATTTGCGGGCCAGATCATGTTCCAAATCATATTCCCGGAAAGTTATTCTTGAAGTCAGTTCCCGAAAGGTTCTAATAATCTGCCGATTGGCCTGCATAAAAACATCATCGCTTGCCTTGCTTGCAAACATATAGATGTCGATGTCGTGGGGCATATTCTCAAACGTATTCTTGATTTGTCTGATGACATTTTCACTTCCCGATCCCGCAACATGCTGCGCATCTCCGGAATTGACCATAACTATCTCCTTTTACTTCTTGTAGGCCTTCACAGGTTCAGAGTTCACCGCTCAGAGTTACCTTTCGTAGGCGTTCACAGGTTCAGAATTCGTAATTTCAGCCTGCGACGAGCTCAGCCGAGTCGGGTTGCTTTTTTTGTTAACCTTTACAAACTAGCCTTGAACCTTTGAACCCTGAACCTCGGAACCTGTGAACGGTTACTACTTCTTTAATCCCTCCAGCACATTTTCAGCAGCCCTGACAGTGGCATCAATATGATCCATATTATGCGCTGCTGATACAAAAAAAGCTTCAAACTGGGAAGGTGCCAGGTAAACGCCTTCTTGAAGCATACCTTTGTAATAGGCGGAAAACATTTCAAGGTCACTGGTTTTGGCATCCTCAAAATTCTTAACTTTAATGTCGGTGAAAAACAGACCCAACATTGATCCTACCCTGTCAACTACCGCGTTGATGTCTGTATTTTCTACAACTTTTTCAAGACCGGCGGCCAGTCGATCTGCTTTTTCATCCAAAGTATCATAAAAACCGGGATCCTCAAGCTGTCCCAGGGTGGCAATACCTGCGGCCATGGCTAAGGGGTTGCCTGATAAGGTCCCGGCCTGATATACCGGCCCCTGCGGCGCCATGTATTCCATGATTTCACGCTTGCCGCCATAAGCCCCCACCGGCAAACCACCACCGATGATTTTGCCAAGGCAGGTCACATCCGGATAAATTCCGTACAGAGATTGGGCGCCGCCTAATGCCACTCTGAAACCGGTCATCACCTCGTCAAATATCAGTATACTGCCGTATTGATCGGTCAGGTCTCTCAACGTTTCCAGGAAACCGTCCGCCGGCGCTACCAGCCCCATATTACCGGCAACAGGTTCTACTATGATACATGCAATCTTTTCGCCCTGCTTGTCCATTACTTCTCTGACGCACTCGACGTCATTATACGGAAGCGAAAGGGTATGATCTACAAAGGATTGAGGAACACCCGGGCTTCCGGGAATACTCAATGTGGCAACGCCCGAACCTGCCGCCACAAGCAGGGAATCGGCATGACCATGATAGCATCCGTCAAATTTAATGATGGTGTCCCGGCCGGTAAAACCGCGGGCAAGTCGTATGGCACTCATGGTTGCTTCTGTTCCGGAATTTACCATGCGAACCATTTCAATGGAAGGAACGGCATCTATAACCATCTCGGCAAGTTTGATTTCAAGATCCGTAGGCGCTCCAAAACTGGTACCCCTCTTTAAAACAGTCGATATTGCTTCTGTTACCGCAGGGTGGCTGTGTCCAAGAATCATGGGACCCCATGAACCGATATAGTCAATAAACCGGTTGTCGTCTTCATCATAAACCATGCATCCTTCGGCACGCTTTATAAAAATCGGCTCCGTGCCCACCGATCGGCATGCCCGCACCGGACTGTTAACACCACCGGGAATTATTTCCAAAGCTTGTTCAAACAGTTTGTTAGAATTTTCATGCTTCATCGTTGTTGCATCCTTTCCTTCCAAAAGTTGTCAAGTACCTGTTTACTATTTCTTTTAATGGTAAAATGTCAATCGTGGAAAAAATTAGGTTTAAATAATCGTTGACAATTTATGATGATTCCAATGAAATTATCAGACACAATTTACCAGGTCAAGCAAGGTTTTCATATTATACAAAAACTATCGCTTTAAAGTACTAATTGACCTTCAATGAAAAAACAAAAAGCTCTCAAACAGCTGACGAAGTTCATTGCTTATGCTCTGGGGCACAGGCCTGACGAGTTCGGACTGGTTTTGGACCCGCATGGATTTATCAAGATTAAAGAATTTTTAAAAGCAATCCACGAGGGAGAAGGCTTTAAGCATGTACGCAGCTCTCATTTAGAAGAGCTTATTATCACTTTGCCGGACCCATTGATTGAAATTAAAGGTAATTTGATCCGCGCAAAATACCGGGATAAACTATCGCAGCACTCTCCGGCGCAAAACCTTCCCAAGCTTCTTTATACCTGCGTTAGGAGAAGAGCTTATCCGGTTGTTCTCGAAAAAGGTATTTTTCCGACGGCCTACACCCAGGTAGTCCTTTCCTCCCGCCGCGACCTTGCCGAAAGGATGGGAAAGCGATTCGATCCGATGCCGGTCCTGCTTACGGTGCACACCGGCAAACCGGCTGCAGAAAAAATTGTGTTTTACAGAGCCGGTGCAACTCTTTTTTTGGCCGAATCAATCCGTAAAGACTGTTTTACAGGACCACCTTTACCAAAACAAAAAGGAACCGTAACCAAACCGGAAGCACCCAAAGAACACAAATCACAAAAACTAAGCGGTAGTTTTATAATTGATCTTAAAGATAAAAAAGATCATCCCAAAGCCTCTGATCGTAAAAAGCAAAATGTAGGCATTCCCTGGCGAAAGGATACAAAACGTTTGAAAAAGCGAAAGCAGAAAAAGCAGCGTCCGCCATGGCGAAGTTGATCAGCACCAGGCTTCAAGTAACGAATAACATATAATAAATAACTTGCAGTTGAGCGTTATCGTCTAATTGAAGTTATAGTTTCGAAAATAAATTGACAACCCGAAATTAAGTTGTTATCAGATTGGTCTTGTGATTGAAATGGGTACCCATTGGGCCGTTAGCTCAACTAGGCAGAGCAACTGACTCTTAATCAGTAGGTTGAAGGTTCGATTCCTTCACGGCCCACCAGATCCGAAAAGTCGGGGATAGCTTGCGTTAGTAAAAGCTGCCCCTTTTTTTTGTTAAACCTCAATTGATCGCAAACAAAATGAAGAAGGTCAATTGAGGTTAAGCAAAATAATCTTGACACTAAGTTTCTTATGGTGTTAATTAAAAGTTTTCAAATAAATACCAAATAATGATCCTTGCTCCGGCTCACTACTGGGGCTTTATATCCACAAGGAGGCTGTATGAGAAGATACGAAACCATTTTTATTGTCGATCCTGACCTTTCAGACGAAGAACGCTCACCCCTTTTTGAAAGATTAAAACCCCTGTTTCCTCAGTTGGACGGTTTCCTGGTTATGGTTGAAGAATGGGGAACCAAAAATCTTGCCTATGAGATCAAGAAAAAGAAACGTGGTTATTATGTTCGACTGGACTACTGCGGGACAGGACCCCTCGTAAACGAGATTGAGCGGTTTTTCCGTATTGATGATCGGATATTAAAATACATGACGGTCCTACTCGAAGAGGATGTTGACCTTGAAAGTCTGCAAGCAGAATTAGCCAAGGCTGAAACCGAAAAAGACCAGCCTGATCAAACCGAGGAAGCTGATACCGAACAAAAGACGGTTGAAGTCATGGAAGCTGATACCAAGCAAAAGACGGTTGAAGTCATGGAAGCTGATACCGAGCAAAAGACGGTTGAAGTCATGGAAGCTGATACCGAGCAAAAGACGGTTGAAGTCGTGGAACCTGATACCGAGCAAAAGACGGTTGAAGTCGTGGAAGCTGATACCGAGCAAAAGACGGTTGAAGTCATGGAAGCTGATACCGAACAAAAGCCTGTTGAAGTCGTGGAATCTGATATGGAAAACAGCGAAACAATCCAAACGGAAAGCAATAAAGAGGAGTTATAGTATGGCCGCATACAGGCCCACAAGACGAAGAGAAGCGGGCAACAGAAAGAAAAGAGTTTTTCATCGCCGCAAAATATGCCGTTTTTGTGCTGATACCAGCATGGTTATCAATTACAAAGATGTAAAATCTCTCCGGCATTTTACAACTGAACGTGGAAAGATTATACCCAGACGCATTTCCGGAACCTGTGCAAAACATCAGCGGTCTTTGACAAAAGCGATTAAGCGTGCCCGCACCATTGCCCTTTTGCCTTACGTGGGCACCTTTAACTATAGATGAACAAACTATAGGCCACTTTAAAGGAGATGTGGGTAGTGCCTCAAATGGGTCAAGGGGATAGCTCAAAAGATATTCTAAGTGGTATTACAATCACAGCCATTATCTTTGCTGTTTCTGTTTACATGCCGATAATCGGTTTTATCTCTGCACTTCTTATCCCCTTGCCAACGCTTTTCTATCGATCGAAACTCGGGAGAATCACCGGGGCTGTAATACCGGTTTTGGCAACCATTCTAATGGTTGTCGTCCTTGGCGGAATATCCATCGACATCCTGTTCTTTTTTGAACTGCTGCTGCTCGGTTATATCTTAAGTGAACTTTTTGAGATGGACCTTTCCGTTGAAAAAACTATACTGTATGCTTGCAGTTCCGTATTGCTTACAGGGATCGTTTGCCTGCTCTTTTACAGTAAAATCGCCGATATCGGGGTTATCGCTCTTGTATCGGAATATGTTGCCAAAAACCTGGAGCTTACCTTATCACTATACGAGAATATGGGAGTTTCAGAAGAAACCATTGACAAGATTTCAGCTTCAATGGAAAATATTCAGTATGTGCTGATACGAATCATCCCTGCAGTTGTGACAGCATCAATCTTTTTTGTATCTTGGACCTGTCTGCTGCTTGCAAAACCGATGCTAAAAAGCAGGAAGCTTTTTTACCCCGCGTTTGGCACTCTGAACTTATGGAAAGCGCCTGAATTTCTAATTTGGGGCCTGATTGGGTCAGGGGTTTTGCTGATTCTGCCCCATAAAAGCTTTAAGGTCGTCGGTTTAAACGGACTGCTTATCCTGATGACCATTTATTTTTTCCAGGGTATAGCCATTGTATCATTTTATTTTGAAAAAAAACAATTCCCGCGGATGCTCAGATTGTTTGCATACAGCCTGATCGCCCTGCAGCAGGTGGTGCTGCTGATTGTTATTGGATTTGGAATCTTTGATATGTGGCTGGATTTTAGGAAATTAAAGATAAACAAAGAAAACTAGCTCCTGTTTTGCATTGTGTTTGAAGCAGAATTGATGATCTTTCAAAAAGTCACGAATTCAACCATATATGCCTGAGGTAATTAGGAATGTTCTTTAGAGGAGGACAATGATGAAAGTGATTTTAACAGAAACCATAGAATCGTTAGGTATCATCGGTAGTGAAGTCACCGTAGCCGCCGGTTATGCCCGCAATTTTCTTATGCCCCAGAAAAAAGCTGTGCCGGCTACGCCGCAAAATCGAAAAATGCTGGAGCAGGAAAAGGCCAAATTCGAAGTACAAATTGCCAAAGAAAAAGGGTTGGCCGAAGAGATGGCCAAAAGACTTGAAGGTGTTGTATGTAGAATCAATGCTAAAGTTAGTGAAGAAGACCGCCTTTATGGCTCGGTATCCGCCCGCGATATTGCCGATGCACTGGCAAGCCAGGACATTATAATCAATAAAAGGATGGTTTTGCTGCACGAACCGATTAAAGCCATCGGAACTTTTAAAGTACCGATCCGTGTTTACAAGGAAGTTGAACCGGAAATTATCGTTGAAGTAATGCCCGAAGTATAAAGAATTCTGGCCCATAGGACCAGGTTTTTCAGGACTAAATAAATAATGGCCCATCTTCCACCCCAGAACCTTGAGGCCGAGGAATCTATCCTCAGTGCCGTCCTGATCGACAACGATACACTGCTGGACGTGCTTGAAGTCCTTGCCCCTGAGGACTTCTATAAATCAGCTCACCAAAAAATCTTTGCCGCTGTCGCCGAACTCTTTAGCAGAAGCGAACCTGTCGACCTTGTGACCCTGTCCAATATTTTAAGAGCACAGAACCGGCTCGAAGAAATCGGCGGAGCGACTTATCTTGCCAGGCTTGTAGATACCGTCCCGCTTGCTGTAAATGCTCAGCATTATGCCAAAATCGTCCACGACAAGGCCTGTTTGAGACGTTTGATTGAAAAATCGAATAAAATTGCCCGGCGCTGCTTTGAAGACAGCGATGATGTCGATAACATTATTGACTTTGCTGAGAGCTCTATTTTTGAAATTTCGGAAAACAAGATCAAACCGTCATTTTACCATATCGGAAAAATTATAGAAGGCAATATTGACGCCCTTGAAGAACGTCAGGGAAGCAAAGCCCTGGTTACCGGCGTCGCCACCGGTTTTACTAAAATCGACGAGCTGACCGCAGGATTCCAGCAATCAGATCTCATCATCCTTGCCGGGCGTCCGGGCATGGGGAAAACAGCTTTTGCCCTCAATATTGCCCAGCACGCCGCTGTTGATACTAACATTCCGGTTGCCTTATTCTCGCTGGAGATGTCCAAGGAACAGCTCTCCATGCGCATGCTCAGCAGCGAGGCTCAAATCGATTCAGCCAAGATGAGAAGGGGCTTTATATCTCAGAACGACTGGATGAAAATTACCGATGCCGCCGGTGTACTGGCTGAAGCACCGATCTTTATTGACGATTCCCCCGATATTACGGCCCTGGAAATCAGAACCAAGTCGCGCAGGCTGAAAATGGATCAAAACATAGGCATGGTCATCGTCGACTACATCCAGCTCATGAAGGGCTCTGCTTCAGCCGAGCGCAGAGACCTTGAAATTTCGGAAATATCCAGATCATTAAAAGCCTTGGCCAAAGAACTTTCTATCCCGGTAGTAGCGCTATCCCAGTTGAACAGGGAGTTGGAAAAACGCAGTGACAAGCGACCACAGCTTTCGGACTTGCGGGAATCCGGGGCTCTTGAACAGGATGCCGATGTGGTTGCCTTCATTTACAGAGACGAACTGTATAACAAAGATGAAAATAACCCTAAAAAGGGTACAGCAGAGGTCATTATCGCTAAACAGCGCAACGGACCTACAGGATTTGCGCCGTTAAAATTTTGGGATGCCTATACGCGATTTGGAGATCTCAGTCCCCAAGATTATCCTTAACCGTTCAAGGGTTCAAAGGTTCATCATATAAAAACAGCGTTGAATTCCACCAGTGGCGGGAAACCTGTGAACGCCTAAAAATGTAACTTCTCAATAACTTCTGGAGCCCATTGGTGATAAAATATAAAAGGTCTGGCTGTTTGAACGTGTTAGTGAGCTTTAAGAAAAAACAGCATATAAGACAACTATTGTTACCAACATATGAGTTAGTGTCTAAATAGCTGTTATTAAATGCTTGGACCCTGTTTTTCTTTAGGCTCACTTGCATGTGAGTTCCAGACATTTTATATTTTATTATCAGTGGGCGGATTTTATTGTTTGATTTGCCAGAACTTATTGAGAAGTTACCTAAAAATGTTTTAACTTGCCTGTATGAAAAGACTTTTCGGGAATACCACCGGATTCAAGGCCAATCAGATCCGCCGCCTTGAAAAGCTTTACCGCCGCCGCATTCCGCCGGAATTTTTGATCACATTTGAGCTCGCGCGTGAAATCAGCCTGCTCTCTTATGAAATTCGCCGTCAAATCGGCCTCCTAATCAACCGTGCGGGCAGAATTGCCTATGTTATTGTCGGAGACCAACAAAAGATTATAATCCCGGACACCAGTGAATATCGCGTCGCTCCGGGACGGCTGAAGGGACTCAGATGTGTCCACACTCACCTTAGTGATGAAGCTTTGACGAGAGACGATCTTACCGATCTTGCCCTTCTGAGACTCGACCTGATGGCTGCAATCACCATGACCGCCCAAGGGCATCTGCATCGGGTGCATGCGGGGCATATCCTACCTAAAAGCTCTCCTGGAAAGTCTTTTGAGATTTTAAAACCTTTGCAACCCCACCAGCTTGATATTGCGTGCCTGGAACTTATCCATTCTCTAGAAACGGAATTAGCCCATGTAAAATCATCGTATGAAGCCAATCAGGACAAAGAAAGGGCGCTCCTTGTCAGTGTTACCTCAGCGCCTAAAGACATTGCCATGGATTCTTTGGCAGAACTTAAAGAGCTTGCTGCAACCAGCTATATAGATGTTATCGGAACCATGCTGCAGCAGCGCAAAAAATTAAATGCCAGATTTCTTATGGGTATTGGAAAACTTCAAGACCTGACCATCATGGCGCTTCAGACAGGAGCAACACTGATCATCTTAGATCAGGAATTAAACCCGTCACAAATCCGATCCATTACGGATCAGATAGACTTTAAAGTTATTGACCGAACACAATTGATCCTCGATATTTTTGCGCAACAGGCTCAAACCAGGGAAGGAAAGCTTCAGGTTGAACTTGCCCAGCTGAAGTATTTGCTGCCGCGCCTGATTGCAAAAAATACAGCCATGTCACGTTTGACAGGTGGTATCGGCGGGCGCGGGCCGGGAGAAACCAAACTGGAAATAAATCGCCGGCGGGTACGCGATCGAATTACACGTTTGGAAAAAGAACTGGTCCTTGTAGTTAAACAGCGCCTGCAGCAAAAGGCGCGGCGAAGCAAAAGGAATTTGACCGTTATTTCCATAATCGGATATACCAATGCCGGCAAATCGACACTTTTGAATACCTTAACAAAGAGCAATGTCAAAGCGGAAAGCCGACTGTTTGCCACCTTAGACCCTGCGAGCCGACGCCTTAGATTTCCCAAAGATATTGAGGTTATAATTACGGATACCGTTGGATTTATCAAAAACCTTCCCAAGGATCTGTTGACGGCATTCCGCGCCACCTTAGAGGAGCTTGAAAGTGCCGATCTGCTTCTGCATGTTATCGATATCAGCAATCCCCGTTACCAACAGCAGATTGAATCTGTTGAAAAAATACTTGCCGAACTTAATCTGGACAAAGTTGACACCATCCGGGTCCTAAACAAAACGGATCTTGTTGACGATGAAACCGTTAACAGGCTTAGCAAAACCCTCGGCGGAACCGCTGTCAGCGCCAAGGCTAAATCGACTTTGATGCCTTTGATAGAAAGGATGGAGAAGGTGATATGGGGTTGACATACGGAGCAAACAAGATATAAAGATGAACTTCTTATGGATTTAGAACCCTTAAAACGTATCGGCATCGCCGCTGCTTTCAAAGCTGGAAGCGTGCTGCGTTCTCATTACGGTAAAATTGTCAGCATCAGCAAAAAAGGCGCCATTGACCTTGTCACCGAAGCCGATACCAGCTCAGAAAAGATAATTATCCAGACCATCCGGAAAGCATTTCCGGATCATGCTATTCTGGCAGAAGAAAGTGGTTTGAGTCCGGGAAAAGCCGACCACATGTGGATTGTCGATCCTCTTGACGGCACCACAAACTTTACGCACGGGCTTGACATGTTCTCGATTTCCATAGCCTATGCCTTTAAGCAAGAAATAGTTGTCGGCATTGTTTTGTGCCCGGCAACCAACGAAATTTTCACCGCGATGAAAAACAAAGGGGCTGATCTCAATGGGCGCTCGCTGAAAGTCTCAAACTCTAAAACAGTTTCGGAAAGCTTGCTGGTAACCGGTTTTCCATATAACGTTAAAGAAATATTAAATCCTGCAATAAACCGCTTTTCGAATTGCCTGGAAGCATCACAGGGTGTGCGAAGACTGGGTTCAGCCGCAATTGACCTCTGCTACGTTGCCTGCGGGCGTTTTGAAGGATTCTGGGAACAGAACCTTAAGCCTTGGGACACGGCTGCCGGTGATCTGATTGCCAGAGAAGCAGGAGCAGCCGTCACAGATTTTTTAAACAACCCTTTTACAATTGATAAAACTGAAATCCTGGCAACCAACGGCAAAATTCACACGGAAATGCTTGGATTGTTAAACCTAAAGGACGCAGCATGAAAAAAGAGTTTTTCGATAAAACTTCTTTTGATGATCATCTGGGGTGTTTCGGTAATTTTAAAATCGAGGATCCTATCTGTAAAAAGTTCTGCGCTTTAAGTTTGCGTTGTGCTATAGATCGTGATCGGGACATCAGACTGGAGCTTATAGAAGACCTGATGGCTTCTGAAGATATGTTAGTTAAAATACAATAACTTTAATCCCAACCCGGACAAACCGGAAAAAATAGCCACAAAGGCACCAAGACACAAATATCAGTGATCAGTAATCAGTTTTCCTTACTGATCACTTCTCACTGATGACTGCTCACTCTTGATTGCCTTGGTGTCTTAGTGGCTAAAATATTTTGTTAGATAGGTACTAAAGAGAGGGGAAGATTTTTCCGGGATTTAATATTCCGTTGGGATCAAAAAGTTTTTTTATTTTTTTCATAAGGTTCATTGCATCATTTCCGATTTCCTTTGCCAGGTAAGGAGCCTTGGTGATGCCGATACCGTGTTCACCGGAAATCGTTCCACCAAGCCGGAGTGTATAGTCAAACAGGGCCTCAACGGCACCCTCGGCCTTTTTCAACTCCGCTTCATTCTTTTTGTCAAGCATGATATTAAAATGGATGTTGCCATCACCGGCATGCCCGAAACTAACCATGGTAAGGCCGGTTTCTGCCCTTAAAGCACTTATCTTTTTGACCATATCAGGTATCTTGCTTCTGGGAACGACAATATCCTCATTTATCTTATCCGGCCCGTATTGAAACAGGGCCGGTGAAATCGCCTTCCGGGCTCGCCATAGGTTTTCAGCTTCGGCCTTTGTCCCGGCGATTGCAACACGTTTCGCGCCTTGCGACAGGCATAGCGCCTTGATCTGTTCCATGGCAAGGTCCACCTCCTCCGACTTGCCGTCCTCCTCTATCAGCAACAAAGCTTCGGCCTCAACCGGCAGAGCAATTTTAAGGTGGCCGGCAACACACCGGATGGAAGCATTATCCATAAATTCTATTGCTCGCGGTATGGTGCCGCTTCTGATAATTTCTGAAACCGTTTCTGCTGCCGACGCGATCTTATCAAATACAGCAGTCATCACCCTGACGACTTCCGGTTGGGGCAGGAGTCGCAGCGTCATGCGGGTAATTATGCCCAGGGTCCCTTCGGAACCTACTAAAAGACGGGTCAAATCATATCCGACCACCCCTTTGGCAGTCTGCACACCGGTACTAATAATTTCTCCAGTCGGCAGAACAGCTTCAAGACCCAATACATAATCCCTGGTCACACCATACTTAACCGCGCTGGGACCGCCGGCACATTCCGCCACATTTCCACCCAATGTGGAAAATTCTGAACTTGAAGGATCAGGGGGATAAAAAAGACCTTCTTTTTCAACCGCTTTATGAAAACGACCGGTAACAACGCCGGGTTCCACGTGCGCAATGAGATTATCCTTATCAATCTTCAAAATCCGGTTCATACGTGCCATTACAAGGACGACTCCCCCTTTAACGGCCAGAGATCCGCCGGTCATCCCGCTGCCGGCACCCCGTGGAATCACAAAAAAGCCGTCTTTGTTGGCAAGGTTTACTACAGCAGATATCTCTTGGGCGTTTTGGGGGAACAAAACCGCATCAGGCATGTAGGTGCGGGCGGTTGCATCATATGCATAGCAGGCAAGATCCTCTCTGTTTCTGGTGCAATTGGTCTTGCCCACTATATTTTGAAGTTTTGCGAAAGTAGAGTCAGACAGTCTCATCGAGATTAAAATTTTCCGGACTCAAGTTTCAGGCGCAAAAATTCCACCTGTTTCTGCACGGGACTGTTCTGCTTAACTGCCCGTTCAACGGTATTGATGGAATGAAGTGCTGTGGCATGATATCGGTTGAAGCTTTTTCCAATGGCCTGGAGGGGCGCATCCGTATACATGCGCGACAGGTAAATCGCTATCTGTCTGGGACGCACAATGGACCGTTTGCGGGAACTGGAAACAATTTGATCCATGGAGATACTGTAGTACTTACACACCAGTTTTTTGATGACATCTATGGTAATTTTTTTTCTTTGACGCACTATATTCTTAACGACACTCTCTGCCAGGGCAAGATCGATGGGTGTTCCCAAAAGAGACGATTTGGCAGTAACACCGATGAGCCCGCTCTCCAGCTGACGC
This sequence comes from Desulfobacterales bacterium, assembly GCA_030145595.1. Lineage (GTDB taxonomy): Bacteria > Desulfobacterota > Desulfobacteria > Desulfobacterales > UBA11574 > Desulfatibia_A. The sequence goes on from JAQYVG010000020.1 coordinate 16,558, forward strand.
ACATCTTCGGTAAGTTCGCCGGCCAAATATTGCATGACATCTTCGGGCATTTCATACCCGTTATGCAAGGCTTTTTTCTGCAATATCCTGATTCTAGTTCTAAAGTCCGGAGGTTCAATATTTGAAATAAGACTGCTTGAGAGCCTTGACTGCAGTTTATCATTAAGTTTCGGGATGTCCACCGGCAGGTAACAGCTTGAGAAAATGATCTTCTTGCCACTCTCAAACAGTGTATCCAGAGTTAACGCCAGTTCAATCTGAGTTCGTTCTTTGCCGCTCAAGTAATGCACATCTTCAAGCAGCAAGACGTCACACCCATTGCGGTATCTTGCCTTGAATTTATTTATGCTATCATGCCTAAAGGCTTGCACCATTTCATTGGAAAAATCTTCAGCCGTCATATAATAAACACGCTCTGAAGGATTCTCGGACAAGATATAATGGCTAATGGCCTGGGAAAGATGGCTTTTCCCCATACCGGTCTTTGACAATAAAAACAAAGAATTTTGCCGGCTATTCCTGCGCGAGGCAAGTGAAAGTGAAGCGGAATAGGCAAAGTCATTGCTGCCGCCGACTACAAACTGATCGAATGTAAAATCCTTTTTGAGAAAACGTCCATTATGAGGACGCATATTTATATTGGGAAGCGGCAGCTGTAAATCTTGATCTTTTACTGATTTTGCAGAATTTTTTTGTTCGGCAACCTCAACAGTAAAACCGCAGGGCATGCCGGCTGCGCGTTGTATTTCAGACTCTATAAGTTTGCCATAATGGTCTAGAACCCTTTTTTTGGAGAAATAATTGGGACAAGCAAGTATTATAGCGTCCTGCATGCCTTTTTTAAATTCCAGCGGTTCAATCCACATCCTGAAACTATGACCGGGGATACGCGACCTGACAGCAGTTTTTACTTCTTTCCAAATAGATTCCATTATGCCCGGGCTCTTATAAGTTGAAAAACAAATTTTTACTTGCTATTTCAGAGGGAAATATCTAAAAAGTAACGATTTCAAACGTTTTAGGGGTATTATTTAAGGTTATTCGAAATACCACTGAAAGATGTTTGTCAAGTTAGGGGATCTGCCATGTTGTGTCAATCCTGATAAATCCAATTTTCTTTCCGGTTATAAACAAGTTATCAACAATATATATCTTATTATTTTCATTGATTTAATCAAGTACTAAAAAGACAACTCCTCATAAATACAATCATTTTTGAACAAGGGTTTTTCTTTAAGCATTTTAGGCATCTCCATGGATATGACCATAATTTCTACAATAATGTTTATTCCAAATACCTCCTTTTTTCTTCAATTATCTTTGATTTTTATAATAGCAAAATTATTTGAAAAAAAATTCGATGACCTGTAGTATAATAAAATTAGTTGCTAATTTTGATGATCTCGTAGAAAATCACGAATTCAACTATAGATGGCTAAATGAAAAGGTTCATATACAAGGTGTAGTATTCTTTCAGGAATGAGGCCATACAATGTAGTATGCCGAGTGCCTGAAAAAATACTACAATGCAGTAGGTGAAACTTTTTACGACGCCATCAATTTTAATCATTGAACATTTAGCCATTTACCTTCAACTTAACTTTTAATGAGGCCTATGTCAGATTTGCGTCCGTTAATCGGAATTACGATGGGAGATCCTGTTGGTGTCGGCCCGGAAATTATTCTTTTAACTCTCAGCAACCCTTCAATTTACAATGTCTGCCGCCCTTTGGTATTCGGAGACATCCGTACTTTGAATACTGCCAAAGAATCTATTGGGAGCCGGCTTGATCTTAAAACGGTCGCAACGCCTGCCGCCGGGCTTTATCGCTGTGGGTCGGTTGACGTTTTGAACCTTTCTGAACTTGACCCGCAAAAAATATCATGGGGCCGGCCTTCCATTGAGAGCGGCAGGGCGATGATGCATTATGTAACTACTGCAGTCGATATGGCCGTCGCAGAGCATATTGCTGCAATTGTCACATGCCCCATAAACAAAATGGCCATGAAAATCGCCGGCTTTGATTACAGTGGGCATACCGAGCTGCTGGCGGAACGCACAGGATCCAAGGTTTTTGTCATGATGCTTGCCGGCAGCCGGCTTCGTGTAGTTCTAGTGACCATACATATTCCTTTGAAAAGTGTCCCTACCGTACTTTCAAAGGAACGAATCATTCAAACCATAAGAATTACCGGCCGCGCTCTCTCTGATCGTTTTGGGTGTCAAGATCCCCGTCTAGCCGTAGCCGGACTGAATCCCCATGCAGGTGAAAAAGGAATGTTCGGCGACGAAGAAATCAATATCATTGCCCCAGCCGTCCAGCAAGCCCGCAGCGAAGGCTTTAACGTTGCCGGACCTTATCCACCCGACACTATATTTTATCATGCAGCCAAAGGTCTCTATGACGCAGTAGTATGCATGTATCACGACCAGGGATTGATTCCGTTCAAGCTGATCCATTTTACCGATGGAGTCAATACAACGCTGGGTCTTCCAATAATAAGAACCTCTGTTGACCATGGCACAGCTTATGATATTGCCGGTACCGGCAAAGCGGACCCGGGCAGCCTTATTGCCGCCATAAACCTGGCCGCCCAACAGGCCGTACAGACCTCGTCATTCATCAGACAAAAATGACCGTAGACCTTTATATACTGCGGAAGGGTAATAACTGCGATTTATGAAATCGGATAAAATCATTATAAGCGGCGCCAGACAGCATAATCTGAAAAACATTAATGTTACCATCCGCCGCAACAAGCTTGTGGTTATCACCGGTTTGTCAGGTTCCGGAAAGTCGACCCTGGCCTTTGACACCCTCTATGCCGAGGGTCAGCGCCGATATGTAGAATCACTTTCCTCTTATGCGCGTCAGTTTTTAGAACGTATGGAAAAGCCGGATGTCGACCTGATCGAAGGCCTCTCTCCAGCCATTGCCATTCAACAGAAAGCCGCCAGTCACAATCCCCGTTCAACTGTGGGAACCGTTACTGAAATCTATGATTATCTGCGTCTCCTTTTCGCCAGAGCGGGCACATCCTACTGTTATCAATGCGGCCAGCCGATTTCATCTCAGTCAATCGATCAGATTGTCGACCAGGTAATGTCTCTGCCCGACAGCTCTAAGATCATTATTTTATCACCTATTATTACGGCCCAGAAAGGAACTCATGAAAAACACCTGAAGCAGCTTAAAAAGGATGGCTTTGCCCGGGTCCGCATAGATGGTAAAATCTTGGAAATTGAAGAAATCGGCAAGCTTGATAAAAACAAGAAGCATACCATTGATGTGGTTGTAGATCGTTTAATCGTAAAAAAAAGGATTGAAAATCGACTTGCCGACTCTTTGGAGCTGGCCATGTCTCTGTCAGACGGTCTCGTCACTGTGGATCTCCCGGGCGGACAACCGGTCCTTTTTAGTGAGAAATCAGCATGTATCACATGTGGTATCAGCTATCCCGATTTTACTCCTGCAAGCTTTTCGTTCAACTCGCCCCAGGGAGCATGCCCAAAATGTGACGGGTTGGGTTCATCCACAGAATTTGATCCTGACCTTATCATTCCAAACCGTGAGCTCTCATTAAGAGAAGGAGCGGTTGCAGTTTGGGCTCACAGAAACACCATGCATTTTTTTGAGTTTTTAGACGCTCTGACAGAACACTATGGCGTTGATATATACACACCTTATAAGGATCTTTCGAACCACTTTAAAAAGATCCTGTTATATGGATCAAAAAATGAGCGCATTACTTTCTACTTTGAACGCAGCGGTCGCCGGTATACTTATAAAAAACGCTTTGAAGGCATTATTCCAAACCTTCAGCGACGTTACCTGGAAACAGAATCATACCAATCCAGAGAGGAAATTAAGCGTTATATGAATTTTCGACCTTGTACGGAATGTGCAGGTACCAAACTAAACAAAGCCAGCAGGTCTGTGAAAATAGATGATCTGGCCATATTCGAAATTACGGCGCTTTCAGTGGCAAAAGCGCGCCGTTTTTTTAAAGAAATGAATCTTGTCGGCAAAAAAGCGATCATTGCCAAAAGGATTTTTAAAGAAATCAATGAGCGTCTCGGCTTTCTTGAAAATGTCGGGCTTTCTTATCTTACCCTTGACAGGCCGGCATATACTCTTTCCGGTGGTGAGAGTCAGCGCATACGTCTTGCGACCCAAATCGGTTCTAAGCTGACCGGAGTTCTATACGTTCTGGATGAACCAAGCATTGGACTGCATCAGAGAGATAACCTGCGCCTATTAGCAACATTAAAGAAAATGCGTGATCTTGGCAATACGGTGCTGGTTGTTGAACATGATGAAGAGACCATCAGAGCTTCCGATCAGGTCATCGACATGGGACCCGGTGCCGGAGTGAAAGGCGGGCAGATAGTATTTTCGGGAGCGCCTGAAGCGCTTCTTGAAGAAGACCGGTCATTGACCGGCAAATATCTTTCAGGTAAAAAGCGCATAGAAGTTCCATCTAATCGCCGCCGCGGGCCGGGCAAGAAATTAATCGTCGCAGGAGCCTCGCAAAATAACCTCAAAAAAATCGACGTGGAATTTCCCCTTGGCTGTTTCACCTGCGTCACCGGCGTATCAGGCTCCGGCAAATCTACACTCGTTTTGGAAACTCTTTATAATGTACTTTCCCAGAGGCTTTATCATGCCAGAATTCAGGCGGGCACTCATGACCATATC
>JAQYVG010000210.1 GCA_030145595.1 Desulfobacterales bacterium
GATAGCACAACGATCACCCAACCTGTGATAAGTAACAGAAATCAAAACCTTGGATTGGATGACTTACACACTATATTCGGATAATGAAACAAGGGTTGCCGAAGTCGCCGGAATCGATTTGAAAGAATACGACAAAGCCGGCAACCCCATTTCAGAAAGAAGTATTAACCTAAAAATGACCGTTGTTAGGCTAGTCCGATCATTTGCAACGCCTCCTGAGCCTCAAAGTATGGAGTAACAGCATACCTAAAGCCGGGTATGCCAAAATATGTTACATATCTATTTGTAACATATTCAACTCCCTCAGCTAATTTAGCTTTATCAAGCTCAAAGACTTCCACTCCTTGGATCCCTCCTTCCATCATACCGTGGACATAAGGCCCCTTCATAGTCAAATAATCGGGTAAGGGTGGTAACTCCAAAAAGCGTTTTCCTATTTCATTTGCACTTTCTGGGGGAAATGAGTTCGTACCTATAATAACCATCGTTCACCTCCTTTTGTCTTAGGGGAAAAGGGTATGTCTGGCCTGAGATTTGTAGTTTAATGCTCCTGATAGAACAGCAATGTTGTACCAGAAGCGATGGATGCACATTTTGAGGGGCTTCTCCATAAGGTAATCTCTTGTATGAAGGTTAAGCGTCAGATAGAGAAGAACAAATCGCAAAAGAGGTCAGCACAACAAGAGATGTTTCAAAATGGAAACTGATTCGAGATAGAGGTCAGATTTCAGAGGTAGAATCGATTATTGTGTATGTATAAAAAAGAAAAACAGACGTCAAATGAAAAATGCTTGATTGCCTGTATGTACACCAGCGGATTTATTGGGTCAATAACAGATGCGGAACCCCAATCGTGCAGATTTTGGAGCTATAATTTTGCATACATCAAGACAGAAATGTGGCGCATCTTGAAATAAGGCTTAGACGCCGCTATCTCTCCCGGCATGGTTTTTTACTTTTTTCTCGTAGCCGGATGCCGTCTTTTTCAAGGGTAATCAGCCTTTTTTTGTACAGGTTGCCGATGGCCCTCTTGAATTCTTTTTTACTGACGCCGAAAAGGTCGGCGATTACTTTCGGGCGGCTTTTGTCGGTGACCGCCATAAACCCATCTTGTTGCTGTAATGTGTCCATAATTTTTCGGAACAGGGGGTTGATGGCTTTGTAGCCGGGCTTTTGCAGGCAAAGGTCTATTTTCTTGTTGTCACGAACTTTTTTGATATACCCGTTCTGTTTTTTGGGGGCTCTGCCTTTTTTATGTTGACTTCTTACCATTGTATAGATCCGGCAACCGGTATTGGTTGGTCCCTATGCTTACCGGTCCTCCGTTGAAGGGGTCTGGTCTTTTTCAGTTTCATCGGTTTCAACCGTCTTGTTTTCCAGCTTGCGCTGCCTTTTTTCCTCTTTCTTTTTTTTCTTGGCCAATTCTTTCTGACGTTTCCTGAAACTGTAATGAGATTTCGCCATGGCGTTTCCTTTCTGGTCTGCCGGATCGATAAAATCGCTGATAACAGGGAAAAGAATCTCAGCCGGCATAATTTTGGTTTGATGCAAGCGATCATTAAAAAAGGCATCCCCCGTTTCACGAAAGATGCCTTTAATTGCCTTAAAAAACAGGTTAGCCTGCGGTCACATTGGCAGCAGCCGGACCTTTTGGCCCTTGCTCGATGTCAAAGGTCACGCGCTCACCTTCACTGAGGGATTTGAAACCGGTCGCATTGATTGCGCTATGATGCACAAATACATCCGGGCCGTCTTCCTGTTCAATGAATCCAAAACCTTTGCTGTCATTAAACCACTTAACAGTTCCATTTATCATAATCTCATCCTCCTTTCGAAAAATTTCAACGTTACAAACTGAAGGATGATAGCGTTTAACAAACGGATAATCCCCACAGAAAGAAACCCTCCCCCCAATTTGCGGCGGGACTTAATTGATGGCACACACTAACCACCTTTATACGTAATAGCAAGCCAAACATTTATTAAAACGCTTTTTTGCCCATAGGGCATAGTTTTCATCTCTTGTCACCACAAGGACAGAGCGAAACACATTTAGAGCAGATGTGGAATGTGTGTTCGTCAAACGCGGTTATACTCATGTAGCGGGCTGCGGCCATTTTATTGCGTGCTCTGAGGAATAAAAACTTAAACCTTGACATGGCCGGCGTCCGTGCTGTGTAGCTCAAGCAGCGCATGATATTAACCTGCTTTTTCTCAGGCATAATGGCATTCACAGGACATGCATCTGAACAAATTTGACAGTCGGACGGGCAACCGGGTTCCTCGCTGTCCGGATAGTGCATCACAGGCAGGGACGCTGTAGTGAGAAGGCCTCCCAACATCAACCTGGAACCATAACGGGAATGAATGGGTGAATGGTGGTCGGGCCACAGAAACATCTTGATAGAATAGATAAACCGTTTAAAAAATGCGTCAAATTCTAAAGCTCACCACCAACATCCCCCACCAGTTTTAGAAAAATTTGCACTTATGATTCCATTATGTTATCTTGCATCCCTAAAGATCAAAGACCCAAGCACGATACAGGCAAGGTGTCGTGAATTAGGATATGGGAATTCAAATGACGCACAACCTCTTTAAACTAATGTTTAATTTTTACCCTCCCTATTGGGCTACGGGAATAATAGTTAGGAAAGTTTCTCCGGATTATAGAGAGGTCATCGTTCATATGAAAATGAGATGGTACAATCGTAATTATGTTAACACCCATTTTGGCGGTTCTTTGTATTCAATGACAGATCCTTTTTTCATGTTAATGTTGATGCAAATTTTAGGAAAAGAATACATCGTTTGGGACAAGGCTGCCCATATCGATTTTATTAAACCAGGGCGGGGAACAGTAACGGCTAAGTTCGTTATCAACGAAAAACAAATCGAACAAATAATTTCAAACACTGCTGCTGGACAAAAATATCTTCCGGAGTTTGCGGTTGATATTAAGGATCAGGCTGGTGAAAAAGTAGCCAGCGTAATTAAAACAGTGTACATCCGGAAAAAAGGCGATTAATAATGGTCAAAAGTAGACGTGATCCCTTGCATAATTAGGAGCAGAATATGTTCAAAGTAATGATACATCCAGCCGACTATGATAGTGTCCGGCCGGCCGTGGACCGTGCCTTCGAACTGTTTCCCGTCCCAATAGACGGCAAGAAGGTTTTGATAAAACCAAATGTCCTGCGTTCATCAAAGGCCGAAGAAGGTATTGTTACTCACCCGGCAGTATTGCACGCGGTGGTGGAAAAAGTGGAGCAAATGAATGCTGCCTCAATTGTCGTTGGCGACAATCCCGGACTTTTCGATTACGGGGCCAACGAGGAAAGTTTTAAAAAGACCGGCCTGATGGATGCCGCCAAAGGGTATTATCAAAATATCGGCAACGAATCGCAAACAATTGCCTTTAATCCGGCATTCATGCCCACGGTAAGCCTCTCTAAGGCCGTATTCGAAGCAGATATCATTATCAGCCTGCCCAAATTCAAAACTCACGGTTTAACGGTCATCACCGGAGCTTTAAAAAACAGCTACGGTTTCTTGCCCGGTGCACAAAAAGCCAGGCTGCACAAGATCGCCGGCACCCCGCAGCGCTTCCACGAAATGGTGGTGGATGTGTTTCGGCTCCGAGTACCGGAGCTTTTCATCGTAGACGCTGTGGTCGGCATGGAGGGCAACGGTCCGGCCTCACCCGATCTCAGAGACATCGGTCTGATTTTAGCCTCCGATAATGCCGTGGCCATGGATGCAGTCATCGCCGGAATGATGGGGTTGGAACCGAACCGTCTGCGCTTCCTTCATAAAGCCAAGGAAATAGGGTTGGGTGAATGCGATCTTGATAAAATAGAAGTCATCGGCGCATTGAAAAAACTGCCCGATTTTAAAATTCCTCCCTTGGGCGGCGAAGCCATCATGGAAAACGACGCAATCCAGGAAATGCTTCACAATCGAACGCTGCCGCGACCTTGTGCGGACCCAGACCTTTGCACCGCCTGCGAAGCATGTATCGAGCAATGTCCGGTGTCGGCCTTGTCCATGAACGGCGACATCCCCCAGGTGGACGCCGACACCTGCATTGTCTGTTTCTGCTGCCAGGAAATCTGTCCGGAAAAGGCGATTGCATTGCAATAACTAATTTGAGTGCTCGCCGCTGGAAGTGGGGTCAAAGATAGGCCTGACCACTTTTCCAGGCTGTTCTGCGCGGAGAGTGAAAAAAGCGGACAGAATTATTTTCTATACGATGGCTTGTGAAAAGACTGACATTCACATATTGTATGGATCATGAAAAAATCTTCAAAGAACAGATTAACACCCCAACAGCAGTCACTCTTTTCCGGCAACAGCCTTTTCGATAAAATTGCAAGGGCTGTCTGCCGCGCGGGAACGCTTCCAAGAAAAGAGCTTTATGAAGCATGGGAAATGGCAAAAAGGGTGCGGCGAAGATACAGGGGCGGCAGGGTTATAGATCTTGCCTGCGGCCATGGCCTTTTGGCGCATATTATGCTCATCCTTGATGACAGTTCAAAGACAGCCATTGCCGTGGACAAAAAAATCCCTTTAAATGCAGGAAAATTGTCCAACGCCTTGATCACAACCTGGCCGAGACTGCAAAACAGAGTCATTTACAAAGAAATGCCTATCGAGGAAAGCATCATTCTTCCGGATGATATTGTGGTATCTTCCCATGCCTGTGGATCGTTAACCGATCTGATTATTGACAAGGCCATTGAACAGCATGCCAGGGTAGCGGTGCTGCCCTGCTGTCATGATTTGAAGGAATTTTCCACCGACGGCCTTGAAGGTTGGATGGATAAAACCCTGGCCGTGGATACGGCAAGAGCAATGCGGCTTAGATCAAAGGGATACAAGATTGTGACCCAGAAAATTCCCAGCGATATCACGCCTAAAAACAGGCTGCTCATGGGAGAATACCTGAATAGTGTCCATCCATAAATAGTCTTTTTGCCCAATCTCTGCGTTATGCTCAAAAAATAATCCTCAGAATAGCAACTATATGCCTGCGGTTATTTTTTTCGCATGCCTTGATCTTGAACAAAAATCCTCATTTATGGATGGACACTAACTAGCGCACCAGCCTAGGTTAGCGGGACGGTGATACAATTTAACTTTTTACCCTGCCCAATTCAATCATAGTTTCATTAATATTGTGTATTTTAACAAACACTGAAACATGTATTTTAAATGCAAGCTGTTAACAGGGTTATGTTTTCTTCGTATCATAGCTTTTTGGTTTTCATGGTCCGCCGCTTGCAAAATTCAATAATAAAATCGCAAAACGATTTTATTATTGTTGCTTAAAGAGCAAAAAAGCGCAATAATCAACCTGATAGTTTAAAGATTCATTTTTTAAGTCCCGAATGCTTTCGGGACGTTATATAAAATCGTAAAGCGATTTTATGATAGGAGGCACACAATGAGCATCGAACTCAAAGAAAATATAAAGAGTCTTTTTCTGAAATTAGAACAGCTACGGGGCTATCTTTGACCTGGCCGTCAAAGAAAAACGGCTTGAGGAAATCGAAAACCTGATTGCTCAAAAAGGATTCTGGGATAACCCTGAAGAAACCAAAACTGTTCTGCAAGAACGCTCATTGATCTCCGGCCAGGTTGAAAAATTTAAAAATCTTTACCATGACCTTGAAGACCATGACCTGCTGCTGGACCTCGCCCTTGAAGAATCTGATGCCGAAACCATCGCAGAAGTCACCGGCCAAGTTCAAGCCATTGAAGGCAAAATACACAAACTTTCTTTCGACCTTATGCTTGATGGTGAGGATGATCGTAGTAACTGTATTGTTTCCATCAATGCCGGAGCCGGAGGAACCGAAGCCCAGGACT
>JAQYVG010000211.1 GCA_030145595.1 Desulfobacterales bacterium
GCGTGCCGGTTTACGGCACCGATATCCCCCATGAGTTGGTGACGCCCACGGGTGCCGCCATCATCGCCGTCCTGGCGGAATCTTTTGGAAAGATGCCGGATATGGTCGTTGAAAAAAGCGGTTATGGAGCCGGGAAACGTGAACTTGAATCGATTCCGAACCTGTTAAGAGTTATTACCGGAACCGAATCGGATCACTCAGCCGACCGTCAGGCCACCCATCAACAGGGCTCGGTTGTAATTGTGGAGACCTGCATTGATGACATGAATCCGGAAATTTTCTCCTTTCTGATGGAGCGCCTTTTTGACGAAGGGGTGCTCGATGTCTACTGGGTGCCTGTCTTTATGAAGAAAAATCGACCCGGTACCATGGTACAGGTGTTGTGTCGCGAAAATTGCAAAGAGGCTGTCATTGCCTGCATCCTGTCCGAGACCACTTCATCGGGCGTAAGGTTTTACGATGTCGGCCGGCGCACCCTGGCGCGTGAACAAATCACAGTAGACACAATTTACGGTAGTTTGCAGGTAAAACGCATCATTGGTCCGGACGGGAGCGTCAGGATAGTTCCTGAGTATGAAGTTTGTAAAAAAATCGCGCGCGAAAGAAAGATCCCCATAAGGGTTGTATACGATTCCATCATAACTTCGCTCAAGAAATGAAACCGTAAGCGATTTCCTTGATGTCCTAAAAAACAGTGGATTAAGGGCTGCTGTGCGATGGCAATCTTTGGGGTCCACCGCCAAGTATGCTACAAGGTCTTCAGGCGAGAGGTGCTGAAACATATCACTATCGAGGAAGATAGATTTGGATTTGAGCCTGAAATCACGGCCAAGATTGCCAAACTTGGTTGCCGAATATATGAAATCGGTGTTTCTTATGCGGGCCGTACATATGAGGAAGGCAAAAAAATCCGTTGGCAAGACGGCTTCCGCGCAATTTGGTGCATCTTGAAGTACAACTTATTTTGTCATCGTGGTAAAAGGAAGCTTTAACACAAACATTGTGAGGATTTTTTCATTAAAAATCTCAGTTTTGATCAAAATAGACTAATCCCTCGCTTGCTTTTGCAATGATGCTATTTTTTTAACGGCTGTGACCTGGCAACAAATAGGATATTGGGAAAACAGCATTACCCTTTTTGAGCATACCCTTGAAGTGACATCCAATGATTGGCTCATACATAACAATCTGGGCGTTGCGCTGGCAAGGCAGAAACAACCTTAAAAGGGCATTGATGAGCCGGAAACAAAGTCAATGATATTATTATCTTTTAAGCAAATTTTAATAACAAAAAGTTCTGGCGCTTTATTATGAAAAATCTGTCTCTCGTGATACCCTGTTATAATGAAAGCGATAATATCAACACCCTCGAAAAGGAGTTGCGACGATTTATACAAGCAGCCGCTGCCCTGGAATATGAATTTATCTTTGTAAATGACGGCAGCATCGATTCTACCCGCATTCAGCTCGATCAACTAAAAAGAGATCTTCAAGATTACTATCCGGATGCCCCCCTTGAAATCAAAGTTATTCATCTTGAAGATAATATTGGAAAGGGCGGGGCCTTAAAAGCCGGCGTGCTTGCCAGCAGCGGAAAGTGGATTTTGACCCTCGACGCCGACATGGCGACGAAAGCAACGCAGGTGCTTGATTGGGAGGCAGCCAAGTTCGTGGATCTAAGAAGCCCAAGCAGCGCTTGTGACACAGTCTATATTGGATCAAGGGAGCATCCCGAATCCGTTATCAGCGAAAAACTGCACAGGAGACTGCTGGGCCGCTGTTTTAATCTGTTTGCTCAATTGATCGGCAATATTTACACAAAAGATTCTCAGTGCGGATTTAAACTTTATCCTTGCCGTCTGGCCAAAAACTGCTTTCAAAGCCTAAAGGACTTTGGCTGGGCCCATGATGTTGAAATCCTTATGCGCCTGCTGCGCAAGGGGTATAGTTTCATTGCGCTACCGGTTCAATGGAAAGCGGTTTATCCGAGCAGAGTCAATCCTCTTAAAGACTCGTTCCGTATATTTTCAGCATTATTCAGGATGCGGCTGTCGCTCTATTTTTTCGAAGATTTAAAATTTTTTAAAAAGCGTCCGTTTATACAAAACAGTACCAAAGGTACGGATCTGTTTTACGAGCGCCTGTCATTTGCTTTTTTCATTGTCTTAACTGCGTTGGTTTTTCTAACCTTTCAGAACTACGGCATTTCCTGGGATGAAGAGTTTCAAAACACATATGGCACCAAGGTTCTTAAATACTACACCTCCCTTTTCAATAACAGGGAAGTTTTTCATTACAACAATCTTTATCTATATGGAGGGCTTTTTGACGGCATGGTTGCCTTAGTGAACCGATTCTCACCCTTAGGCGAATATGAAACCCGTCATCTTATTAATGCGTTTGTGGGATTATTTGGGATCTTAGGGAGTTTTAAACTTGGTCGCTATTTGGGGGGAATTCGTGCGGGATTTTGGTCTGCCGTGCTTTTGGCCATAACCGGCTCCTACTGGGGGCATATGTTTTTCAACCCCAAGGATATTCCGTTTGCAGTCGGCTTTGTTTGGTCCGTCTACTATATGGCTCAATGGATCCGCTACCTGCCAATGGTTCCTATGGGACTTATCGTGAAGCTGGGTCTTGCCATCGGGTTTACTCTGGGAATACGGGTCGGGGGTTTGCTCTTATTGGCCTATTTGGTTTTGATTGTTTGGGTGTATTTTTTATACAAACTCTATTTGAAGTTATCAAAAGGGCCGACCGAAGTGAAACATGGTGCTTGGCACCTAATACAAGCGACCTTGCAGTGCGGAATTCTTTCCTATGCCATCATGCTTATCTGCTGGCCCTGGGCACAACTAAACCCCTTTTTACACCCGTTTATAGCTCTTGAAGAATTTACCCGGCACAAATGGATAGGAACAATGCTGTTTGACGGTCGCTTCATATGGTCAAACAATCTTCCCTGGCACTATACTATTCAATATCTTTTGATCAAACTACCCGAAATCGTTGTTTTATTTTTTTTTCTCAGCTTGTTTTTTTGCACTATTTTTGTGGTAACAAAAAATAAACATGATAACAGGGGACTGACGCTCGGTACGTGGGCTTTGCTTGTTTTTACTATAGTATTCCCAATAAGTTACGTAATTTATAGAAAGTCCGTGCTGTACGATGCCATACGTCACTTGTTGTTTGTAATACCGTTGATCGGATGTGTCGGAGGAATAACAATCTCCTTAGTCTATGATCGGATCACCAAAACCCGAAAAATCACTGCTGCTTTATTTTCTACAAGTTTGATCGTATATATCATCAGTCATGTCGGATTGACCACACAGCTTCACCCCTATGAATATGTCTATTTTAATAAATTTGTCGGCGGACTGACCGGTGCGTACGGGAAATATGAAACCGACTATTGGGGCACCTCGATGAAAGCGAGTGTTGAAAACCTGGTTTCCTACCTTAAAGAGACCGAAAAAGAGGGTTTTCAGGATAAAATATACTTTATCAATACACGTCCACATACCTTGTCTTCGACATACTATTTCCCCAAAAATTTCAGATATACAGATGATACCGGCATCGCCGATTTTCTTATTAACATAACTCGTTGGAATTATGGCAAAAGCATTTCAGCCGGCACAGTCGTTTTTGTCGTACAGCGGCTTGGAGTTCCGTTATGTATTGTTAAAGATTTACGCAAGTCTAATTAAACTTATGGCAAATTCACTTTTAAAAAGGATGATATGACTCAATTAGATCTGGTTCTGATTTATCCGCCGCTTTCAGTTAGTGAAAGATATGGGAAGCGTTCAACCGGGCAGGTTGGAGGACATTTGCCGCCCTTAGGAATTGCATCTATCGCAGCCCATTTGTTGGAAAGGGGATATAAGGTAGATGTAATTGATGCCCTGGCTCTAAATATGAGTGTTGATGATATTGTAGAATTTATCAGCGAGAGCAGGCCGAAAGCCGTGGGATTTTCAGCACCGACCTCTATTTTTTTCCGGGCGGTTTACTGTGCGGAAGCTATAAAGAAAAAACTGCCGGACGTCTTGATACTCATTGGAGGTCACCACGCAGCAATTATGCCCAGGGAGGTCATGAGAAACCACAACTGTTTTGATTTATTGGTTTATGGTGAAGGAGAACTTACTGCCCACGAAATAATGGAGAAATTCAAAACGTTTAAGTATAAAAGAGAAGCGCTGCTAAATAGTGATTTGTCAAAAATAAGCGGAATTTGTTATAGAAGTGGCGAAAAAATTTCGCAGTCAGAACCGCGAGCATTAATTCCCGACCTGGATACTTTAACCTTTCCGGCCAGGCATTTGCTTCCGATGGACAGATACATCCCCCTTCCAAACCAATATAAAAGAAAACCTGTTGTGCACATGGTGGTCATTCGCGGATGTCCCTATCAGTGCGCTTTTTGCTCAAATAATGCAGTTTTTGGCAAAAAGATTCGCGCACGCTCCCCCGCAAGCGTTGTTGAGGAGATCGAGCATGTTATGCATGAATACGGCGCCAAGGACATTTCTTTTTGGGATGATATGATGACTGCTCAACATAAGTGGATGGACGATTTCTGCCGCTTGATACTTCAAAAGGGATTAGACATCACCTGGACCTGCTATTCCCGTGTTGATACTGTAACTAAAGAACTCCTTAAAAAAATGAAAGATGCCGGTTGCTGGAATATTTTCTTTGGTTACGAAGCAGGGGACCAGCAGCTGTTGGATAATATCAACAAGGGCATTTCTCTTGAGCAGATAAGACGATGCAACCGGTGGTGCAAAGAGGTAGGGATTGAAATTCGTGCCTCTTTCATGCTGGGTTTACCTGGGGAGACTCCAAAATTGGCTCAAAAAACGATCGATTTTGCCAAGGAGCTGGATCCTGACTATCCGCAGTTTTGCATAACAACGCCATATCCTGGGACCGAACTATACCGGAATGCGGAAAAATGGGGAAAGCTGGATAAAGATTTTAAAAGATATAACATCTGGGAACCTGTTTTTATACCTTATGGATATGAAAACAGTGAACAACTCGTCCAAATGGAAAGACAAGCGATCAGACAATTCTACTTCAGGCCTAAATATATTCTTTCAAGACTTGTTAAAACAACTTCACTTCAGGATATAAAGAGGAACTTGCTGGGCTTAAGATTTATGTTGGGATTCGTGAAATGAAAATGGATTATCCGCTTCCCTCCTTGGATCCTCTTGAGGCCACTTTACCAATATCCCTCCCTGGGGTCTTGGAGGAATGAGTCTCTCTATTGGAGGCGTGAGTGCTTTAGCGATAACTTCATGTCCGGTCTTTGATGATGAAATCTTTGGTTTTATAATCATCGAATCTCATAAATATGTTCCGATTAATTATGTTAAGTTGTTGGCATGTTAAGTGATTCTATGAGATCGCAAAGCGATTTCATTGCTTGACAAATACCATGCCAGATAATAGAGACAGGGCATGAATTTCAAACAGAAAGCGGTCATGTTTCTGGCGACCGGCTGTTATGTCGGGCACATTTCCTTTGCTCCCGGCACCTTTGGTTCCATCCTGGGGCTTCCGCTTTGTTTTCTTCTATCTAAAACCGATCTGCCGGTAGCTGTCCTGCTGGCTGTATTATTTATTTTCTTTGCCGTTCTGGTATCCCAGGAGGCTGAGAAAATTTTAGGCAAAAAAGATCCCGGCGCTATTGTTGTTGATGAAATCGCAGGCATTGTGGTAACGTTAATAGGTTTGCCCTTTAATCTGTTTTTCGCGTCAACAGGTTTTATCATCTTCAGAATTCTGGATATCTTTAAGCCTTATCCGATTCGCCTGGCGGAGAAACATTT
>JAQYVG010000212.1 GCA_030145595.1 Desulfobacterales bacterium
TAAATCCTATAAAATACATTTTGAACTAGTGCCCATCCATAAATGGTCTTTTTGCCCAATCTCCGCGTTATGCTGAAAAATAATCCTCGGAATAACAACGATATGCCTGACGAAGATCCCGAGCCATTTTCGGGGTGGTTATTTTTTTCGCATGCCTTCCGTCTTCGCCTGAAGGCTACGCCGGACAAGTGATCTTGAAGAAAAATCCTCATTTATGGATGGACACGGACTGAATATTTCAGTTTTTTCTTTCCTTGTTTGATCTCATCTATCTATAGCCGTTTGACGCACCGCAAATATTCCCTTAAAATTACCTTTTTATTTGCATCGTTTTGATACTTGCATTATTTTATTTAAAATAGGCAACCTAGGACCAGCATCACTCATTAGATACCAGGAGGAATGTTTTTTAATGATCACCAATATTTTAACAAAAGTTTTTGGAAGCAAAAACGAACGGGAATTAGATAAGATTAGGCCCATAATTGAAAGGATTAATGCGCTGGAACCGGAAATTCAGTCCATGAATGATGCAACGCTCAAAAACCAGACGGTGTTACTCAAAGAGCGCATGCAAAACGGTGAATCGCTTGAGGATATTCTTCCGGAAGCCTTTGCAACAGTCAGGGAGGCCTCGATACGCACGCTTGGGATGCGGCATTTTGATGCCCAGTTGATCGGTGGTATTGGTCTTCATCAGGGAAAAATCGCCGAGATGAAGACCGGTGAAGGTAAAACACTGGCCGCTACTCTTCCGGCCTATCTTAATGCCTTAAGCGGTCTGGGAGTGCACATTATTACCGTGAACGATTATCTGGCTAGACGTGATACGGAGTGGATGGGTCATATTTATAATTTTTTAGGTCTCTCAGTCGGCACGATATTACACGGCTTAGATGATAATGAGCGCAACGCGGCATACAGTGCCGATATCTCTTATGGTACCAATAATGAGTTCGGCTTTGATTATCTGAGAGACAACATGAAATTTTCCAATGCAGACGTTGTTCAGGGCGAGCTCAACTTTGCCATCGTTGATGAAGTAGACAGTATCTTGATTGACGAGGCCCGAACCCCTTTAATCATTTCCGGTCCGGCCGAGAAATCGACAGATCTTTACCATCTGGCTAACGGAATCATTCCTCACCTGGTTCTTGATCACGACTATACACTGGATGAAAAAGCCCGGTCAGCCATGCTGACAGAAGAAGGGATTGCCAAAGCAGAACAGAAGCTTAAGGTTGATAATCTCTACGATCACAGAAATATTGAGCGGCTGCATCATATTAACCAGGCCTTAAAAGCTCACACCCTGTTTAAACGTGATGTTGACTATATCGTCAAAAATAATGAAGTGATCATCGTCGATGAATTTACCGGTCGCCTGATGCCCGGGCGGCGTTACAGTGAAGGGTTGCATCAGGCGCTTGAAGCCAAAGAAAACGTCAAAATAGAAAACGAAAATCAGACTCTGGCCACGGTTACCTTTCAGAATTATTTCAGAATGTACAACAAACTGGCCGGAATGACCGGTACGGCCGATACAGAAGCTGCTGAATTTAAAAAGATATATGACCTTGATGTCCTGATTATCCCCACCAATCAACCCATGATAAGAACCGATAATGCGGATGTGATCTACAAAACCCGGAATGAGAAATTCAATGCCGTCTTGAATGAAATCGTCGAACTTAATCAAAAAGGACAACCTGTTCTGGTAGGCACCATCTCCATTGACATTTCCGAAAGTTTAGCTAAAAAATTGAAAAAAAGAGGCATCAAACATACGATATTGAATGCCAAAAACCATGAAAAGGAAGCTGAGATAATTGCCATGGCAGGCCAGCAGAATGCGGTTACGATTTCAACCAACATGGCCGGTCGCGGAACTGATATCGTACTGGGAGAAGGTGTGACTGACCTTGGCGGGCTTCATATCATTGGAACTGAACGGCATGAAAGCAGACGTATCGATAATCAGCTCAGAGGCCGGTCCGGACGGCAGGGCGATCCCGGTTCGTCTCGATTCTATCTGGCCTTAGAGGACGATCTTTTACGGATATTCGGAGGGGAACGTATAACCGGTGTTATGGAAAAATTGGGTATGGAGGAGGACGAGCCCATCGAGGCCAACATCATCAGCAGGGCCATTGAAAGTGCCCAAAGCAAGGTCGAAGGCCACAATTTTGATATTCGTAAACAACTGTTAGAATATGATGATGTCATGAATCAACAGCGTGAAGTTATCTACCGGCAACGCCGTGAAACTCTAAGCGACAAAAGCCTGAAACCGGCCATTGAAGACATGGTCAGTGAAAAAGCAGAAGAGGTCGCATCTTTTTTTGTCGATGACAGGGCCCTGGCTGAAGAATGGGACTGGAAGGGGATTAACGAAGCGGTCTTCAAGCAGTTTAATCTACGCCTGGGCACTCCGGATGACGACACCCTGAACGGGTTGACCCGGGAAGGACTGGCTGAGTTGATTGCTGATGTTAGCATTCAAAGATATAATGAAAAAGAGGCTGCAGTTGGAACTGATGACTTCAGAAACCTGGAACGTATTATCATGCTGCAAACCGTAGACAACCTCTGGAAGGACCATCTGCTTAGTATGGATCATCTAAAAGAGGGTATTGGTTTGCGAGGCTACGGGCAGCAGAACCCCTTAATTGTATATAAAAAGGAAGGGTTTGAACTGTTTCAGGAGATGATCTCAAGGGTCAAGGAAGAGACTCTGGGCATCCTGTTCAGAATTCAAATATCCGAACCTGAAAGAATAACTGATTTACAACGGCCAAAGGAACAGGATCTCACATTTTCCGGCGGTGAAGAACCTGCAAAGAAAAAACCGGTTCGGCGCACCGCAGAAAAAGTCGGCCGTAACGCACCATGTCCCTGCGGAAGCGGGAAAAAATTCAAGAAGTGTTGTGGCCGGTAGGGCACACCTGCGCTTTGCAAACATCGATTTCACCGCATCTGCTGCGTTGAAGGGCATTTGCGGTAGTACACTACAGCTGTATGCCCTACGCCTTGCATATGCGGCAAACTCGAAGCTTGCAAAGTTCAGGTGACGAGATTTTATTCAATTAGCCCCTTTACAAGGCCGGATGTTAATTGTTATATTTAGGTGTAAATAGCAAAACAGTGTATAGGTCAGGTGGGAGAAGGGTTCAATGAATGAATACAGCCCTGAACTAGAAGATGAGGTAGATTCCGAAATCCGTGACGACGTTCGCGAACCTCCCATGTACAGAGTTTTGCTGCACAACGATGACTATACTACAATGGATTTTGTAGTAGAAATCCTTATGCTTGTTTTTAATAAATCGCCTGAGGAAGCAGTTAATATTATGCTGAATATTCACCGTAAAGGTATAGGTTTGTGCGGCGTGTACACATACGAGGTATCTGAAACCAAGGTTGAAACTGTACATGCCATAGCGCGTGAACACGGCTTTCCTCTGAAATGTACTATGGAGAAAGAATAAGTCATGATCAATAAACAACTTAGCGAAACGCTTGGTTTTGCTGTCAGAGAAGCAAAAAAAAGGCGTCATGAGTATGTCTCGATTGAACACTTGCTGTTTGCAATTCTGTTCGACAACGACGGTGCCGAAATTATTGAAAACAGCGGTGGTAGTATCGAGAACCTTAAAAATGCCCTTGAGACATTTTTCAGTGAACGTATGGAAAGCCTTCCCGAAGGGGATGAATATGTGCTGCAACAGACAGTCGGTTTTCAACGTGTTATTCAAAGGGCGGTAAATCAGGTTCGTTCGGCTGAAAAACAAGAGGTTTCGGTTAGTGACATCCTGGCATCGATTTTTTTGGAAAAAGATTCCCATGCCGAGTATTTTTTGGATGCAGAGGGTGTTACCCGTCTTGATGTTCTGAATTATGTTTCCCATCAAGTTTCCAAAATACCTTTGAAAGAAGAGCCGGATAGGCCGGTAAGAACCGCAAAGGACGCCAAGAAAAAGAAAGCTGATCCCCTCGAACTTTTCACTGTCGATCTTGTCGAGCAGGCCGCCCAGGGAAAGCTTGATCCCCTGATCGGCCGAGAACTTGAAATCGAACGGACGATTCAGGTGTTGTGCCGACGACGTAAAAACAACCCGGTTTATGTCGGTGATCCCGGGGTGGGGAAAACCGCTATGGCCGAAGGGTTGGCGCGTAAGATAAACGCAGGATCTGTTCCTGATTTACTTAAAGATGTTCGCATCTATTCACTTGATCTTGGCGGACTGTTGGCCGGGACGAAGTTCCGCGGTGACTTTGAGCAGCGCTTAAAAGGGGTGCTGGCCGCGCTGAAAAAGAAAAAAGGTGCGATTTTGTTTATTGACGAGATACATACAACTGTCGGGGCCGGAGCGACCAGCAGAGGCTCCATGGATGCATCCAATATATTGAAGCCGGCTTTGCAGACCGGTGAACTGCGGTGTATGGGTTCGACCACCTTTGAGGAATACAAGAATTTATTTGAAAAAGATCGGGCTCTTTCCCGTCGTTTTGAGAAGATTGAAATTTTCGAACCACCGGTTCCGGAAACCATTCAAATTTTGAAAGGGCTGAAATCTCGCTATGAGGAACATCACGGCATTGTTTATACCGAGCAGGCTCTGAAAACTGCGGCTGAGCTATCCGCCAAATATCTCCATGACCGTTATCTGCCGGACAAGGCCATTGATGTGATCGATGAAGCCGGGGCGTATATTAGACTTAAGGGTGGTTCTCACAGAAAGAAAATCAACCCTAAGGATATTGAAAAAATCGTGGCCAAAATGGCCAGAATCCCGGCCATCAGCGTATCAACACCCGACAAAGCAAAACTGGGATCCCTTGATGATAAGCTCAAGGGAGTCGTGTTCGGGCAGGATGATGCCATCAAATCTCTGGTTACTTCCATTCAGCGCTCCCGTGCAGGCCTGGGAACACCCGGAAAACCCGTGGGTTCGTTTCTGTTTACCGGCCCTACCGGAGTCGGCAAGACAGAAGTGACCCGGCAGGTGGCGATAATTTTGGGTGTTGAATTCCTGCGGTTTGACATGAGCGAGTATATGGAAAAGCACGCCGTGGCCCGGCTGATAGGTGCCCCCCCGGGCTATATCGGCTTTGAGCAGGGGGGCCTTTTGACGGACGGTATACGTAAGCACCCCTACAGCGTTCTGTTGCTGGATGAAATTGAAAAAGCGCATCCGGATATGTATAATATATTGTTACAGGTTCTGGATCATGCAACCCTGACTGATAATAGTGGTAAGAAGGCCGACTTCAGAAACGTTATCATTATGATGACATCCAATGTCGGCACCAGAGAAATGAGCAGCCAGACCATCGGTTTTGGTGATACGCAGTATGATACTAAAGGCAAAGGAAAAACGGCCGCTGAAAAGTTTTTCAGCCCGGAATTCAGAAACCGCCTGGACGATATCATCCATTTCAATGCGCTGACTTTGGAGGTCATGAAGCTGGTGGTGGACAAGTTTATGAAAGAGCTTAAAGAGCAATTGGCCGTAAAAAAGGTTTCAATAAGCTACTCCGACAATGCACGTACGTGGCTGGCCCAAAATGGGCATGATCCCCGTTACGGAGCAAGGCCGCTGGGCCGGTTGATCCAGACGGAGATTAAAGACATCCTCTCCAACGAGATTCTGTTCGGGCGCCTTGAAAAAGGAGGCCAAGCCGTCGTAGACCTTGAAGATGAAAAGCTAACCTTTGACTTTAGTTAGTGTCCATCCATAAATGGCCCTTTTTGCCCTGCTCGGCGTTCTCTCTCCTAGGCGTAGGCCGCGGGTTTCCGTCCTCGACGTACTAAAGTACGCCTCCCCGCCAAATACATGCGGGACAAGC